>JAITAH010000193.1 GCA_031284225.1 Dysgonamonadaceae bacterium
TTGTATGTGATTGACGGTGTGATTGTTTATCCGCGTTCTACCGATGCCGGCGCCGGCAGTAGCGAAGTCGCCGTTGAAAGCAGCATCAATCCCTTGGCTTCCGTCAATCCGGCGGACATCGAGTCCGTATCCGTATTGAAAGATGTGTCGGCAACGGCTATTTTCGGTTCCCGCGGAGCGAATGGCGTCATCATCGTTACCACCAAAAAAGGAAACCGCGGGAAAGACATTATTCGCTACACCGCCACCGCCGGCTGGAGCGCTCCCGCCAAACGGCTGGAACTGATGGATGCCCCACAGTGGGCAAAGCTGCAAATCCATGCTTTCGGGAACAAAGGAAATATTACTCAGGAACAGTTGGCTTCCATCGGCAACGGTTACGACTGGCAAGGCGCCGTTTTGCAAACCGGTTTCAGCCAAAATCATGATCTGTCGGTGAGCGGCGGCGACGAGAAAACACGGTATTTGATTTCGGGGAATTACATCCGGCAGGACGGAATCATTATCAATTCCGGCTTCCGCAGATACAGCGCACATATCACTGTCGACCGCCATGTGTATGAAAACCTGACGGTCGGCGCCAATGCTACCTTCGGCAAAAGCGCTCAAAACAGCTTGACAACCTCGAAGGAAGTGAATTACAATTCTTCTCCGTTCGGCGACGGCATTACCAACTCGCTGACTTATGCGCTGTTCATGCCGCCCACCGTACCGATTTATGCGGCCGACGGCGGCTTCAATTACCGGAATCCCTGGGAAAGTTCGCACTTTTCACTCAACGGGCGACAGGTAAATCCCGTATCGGATCTGGAAAACAGTGTAGCTGAATCTGTCAACAACTCGATATTAGCCAATTTTTATGCCTCCTATACCGTCATCAACGGGCTTGTGGCCAAAGTCACACTATCGACCGACCAAAGTTCGGTTACGCAAAACTTTTTTGCTCCTTCAACCACCGCGCTTGGACTGAACGAAGTCGGGGTCGGCTCCATCGGCAAAAAACAGCACGAAATATGGCAGGGCGATGCTACCGTCGACTATTCCAACCGGTTCAACGGTACGCATTTTGTCAACCTGCTGAGCGGGTACACCTATCAGGATGTACAGGAAATTTACTTGATAAACCGTTCCAGTCATTTTACAAACGAAAACCTGAAGCATAACAATTTAGGCGACGGCGAAGTGCAATCGCCCACCGTCAACGGCATCCTGGGTTCCAAACTCCATTCCCTTCTGGCAAGGGTTAATTATACGTTGCTCGACAAATATAACTTGACCGCCACTTTCCGCGCCGATTATTCCGACCGCTTTGCACCGGGTAAGCGCTGGGGGTATTTCCCTTCGATCGGTCTTTCCTGGAATGTAGATAAGGAAAAATTCCTGCAACGGCTATCCGGTCTGAACGCTTTGAAACTGCGTTTTTCTGCCGGCGAAGTAGGAAATGCGGAAATAGGCGATTTCCTGTTCGCTCAAATCTTCAAGGCGGCCAGATACAACGGGCATACGGTTTACCAGATGGATAACCTCGGCAACGCCAATCTGACGTGGGAAACTACCGCCCAGTACAATGTCGGAATAGATGCCGAACTGTTCGACAGTCGATTGAATTTCATTACCGATGTGTATTCTAAAAATACCTATAATTTGCTGCTTGAAAAACCGGCGCCACTCGGTTCGCCGGTGGATAAACAAATGGTCAACATCGGGAGCGTAAACAACAAAGGGATTGAAGGGGGATTGAACGCGGTTTTGATAAACAGCGGGGATCTGAATTGGAACGTTTCCGCCAATATAGCCCGTAATATCAATACGGTAACCGATTTGGGCAGCAACAATAATCTCCTCTCCGGTCAGTACAACGAACAGATATTGAAAGTGGGTGAATCGTTCGGCTCGTTCTACGGACTGATATTTGACGGCATCGTACAAACCGGTGAAGACATTTCCAAACTGCCGCTGGTGAATGGCGCTGTGCCGCAGCCCGGCGACGTTAAGTTTGTCGATACCAAAAAAGACGGGAATATCGATCTCAACGACCGCGTCATCCTCGGCAGCATACACCCGGATTTCTCTTACGGACTTTCGTCGGCATGGACCTATCTTAGCTTCGATTTGTTTGTATCCTTTCAGGGGACGAAGGGCAATAACGTGGTCAATTCGCTTCGCCGAAATCTGGAACGCGCTTCGGACAGCTACAATGTATCGGCCCGCCTGCTGGATGCATGGACGGCTGAAAATCCGTCCCGCGAAGTTCCCCGCATTTCTGCCGGTTATCAACTGAAATTCATCGACAGCCGGCATGTGGAAGACGCTTCGTATTTCCGTTTCAAGAACATTACACTGGGTTATACGCTGAAGCTTAAATCATTGTCCTCAGACGTCCGGATATTTGCTTCGGCGCAAAACCTCTTTACTCTGACCGCTTATAAGGGGTACGACCCCGAAGTGGCAAGCGGCGTCGACGTCGGAGCCTATCCCACGGCAAGGACGTTCTCCGCAGGCATTGGACTGACTATTTACTAACAATCAATTTATTGCATATTATCAACCGTTTTTATTAACACTTTAATTATTTAGAAAAATGAAAAAGAATGTATTTATCAAGGCTCTTGTAGCCATTACTCTTGTAGGGGGACTGAACGCATGTGACGACAAAAAAGAACTGGATGATGAGCCGATCGTCGAGAATCCTATCGAAAACATCGTCAGCAATCCCATCGAAAACGATGAGGCGGCTTTTGCGCTGCTCAATTCGGCGTGGCGTCCGTATCAAACGCTCAGTTCCACGTTTACCTCGCTGATTGATACGCCGGTGGACGGTTATACCAGCTTCCTGGGAAAAGAAGACGACGACTGTACGTTTGCCGCTCAGATTAAAATCGAATACACGAATCTGTATCCGCGCAAAACGTTCAACGCCCTCTACAAATCCATTGGAATTGTGAACGACGCCATCAACAAAATCAACGGATCGACCGGCGTTACCGCAGCCGGGAAAACGCAGGCTATTGCGCAGGCTAAGTTCCAGCGCGCGCTGTATTATTCGTATCTGGTGCAGCTTTGGGGCGAGGTGCCTCTTCTGCTCGAAACCGGCGGCGATGAACATGCACGCAATTCTATCGCCGAGGTTTACTCTCAAGTTGTCAAAGATTTGAAAGAAGCGGCTGCCGTCCTGCCCGCCGGAAACGGACTTTCAAGCCCGGTCAACCCTACGAAAGGCGCTGCCAATACGCTGCTGGCTCGCGTTTACTTGGCTTGGGGCAACAATCCGCTTACGCAGGCGCAGGTCGATGCCATCAAAGACAGCCGGACAGACCCCGCCGTTTCCTACACGTCCGCTTTGCTCGACTCGGCGATTGTTTATGCCGATAAAGTGATTAACAGCAGTCTGTACAGCCTTCTGCCCGACTTCCGCAACCTGTGGGGACGCGCCAACGAAAGCAAAGGCCCGGAACAGATTTTTACCATTCACCACGACGGCGACGGTATCGACCAGCAAGGTAATCACCAAGCGCATTGCGCTTCCCACAACCCGTGGAACGAGGATGAACCGCCGCATATTCAACCGGCACATACCTACGACTGGTGGCCGGATGACGACCCGCGCAAGGCATTCTCCGTGTTGACGGAACTGACAGATCCCGTTACCGATTCCCTGCACATCTACAACTGGCCGCACTCCCTGCCGCACAACGGCAAAGGCGTTGACAGAAGCTATCCCAATTCGGAATATCTTACGCAGCTGACCAACGATG
>JAITAH010000197.1 GCA_031284225.1 Dysgonamonadaceae bacterium
CTTGCCGACGCAACACTGGTGGTCGAATCCGGCGAAAAGGGCGGTGCGCTGATTACTGCCGGATTGGCATTGTCGTATAATCGCGATGTGCTGGCTGTCCCGGGGCGCGCAGATGATACCTATTCGCGAGGATGCAATGCGCTCATTCGTTCCAATAAAGCGGCGCTGGTCGAAACCGTTGCCGACATTGAATATGCGTTGGGCTGGGAATTGAACGCTAAAGAAAAAACGCAACAATTACCGTTGTTTATTTCGCTCTCCGCCGAAGAGCAAACCATCGTAAACGTGTTGAAAGAAAACCCGTCCACAACTATTGATGCACTTTGCCATGCTACAAAAATTCCGATGTCACGGCTATCTGCTTTATTGTTTACAATGGAAATGAATAACGTCCTGCGCACCTTGCCTGGCAAGCGATACGAACTAAAATAACATTTGCAAATTTTCTGAATTTCCTCAAAAATGAAAAAATCGTCAGTATACTGACGATTTTTATATAAATTTAGTCATCGTACTGACGATTTTTACAAATCGCAACAACAACACACAAATTATCAATTACTTAAAAATTCAAAATAATTTGTTTTATTAACCACTTGATAAGGCGTTCTCGCATAAGCTTTAACGAAAGCAACAGGTGCATTTGGCTTCTTGTTGCCCCACTTAAATTCAAATGCTTTTAATTTCCCGTCTGCTTCCTCTATCAAATCTATTTCCTGCCCATCATACGTTCTCCAAAAAAACAATTCATTGTGTTTTCCGGTATCGTTGATTTGTTTCAACCGTTCCATGATTAAATAATTTTCCCACAAAGCGCCGGTATCTTTACGCAAAGTTAGTGGCGAAAAATTATTTACTACCGCATTGCGGATGCCGGTATCGTAAAAGTACCATTTACATTTGCTGCTGACTTCTTTGCGTAAATTTTGCGAATAGGCGCGTAAACGATACAAAACAAAAACTTTGGAAAGCAAGTCCAAATAACGTTCTACCGTATTTTTACTCATGCCTAACTGTGTTCCCAATTCGTCAAACGCCACTTCATTGCCTATTTGAAACGCCACCAGCCGCAACAGGTCGTGCATCTTTGCCGCATTGCGAATACCATCAACAGCCAAAATATCTTTCAGCAAATAAGCATTGATAATATTGCGCAGATAATCGCGTTTCTGCTCGTAGTCGTCTGTTAAAACTACATCGGGATAAGAACCGTAAATGAGGCGGCTTTCCAGGTTTTGTTTTGTTTGCAATAGATTTTCTTCCGTAGCCAGCTCGGTTTGGCTAAATGGATACAGGCAAAAAGTCCGGCTGCGTCCCACAAGCGGCTCTCCTACCTTGTTAAACAAATCAAAAGTCGATGAGCCGCTGGCAATAATACAAACGCCTTTTACTTCGTCGGTCATCAATTTTAATTTTTGCCCGATGTCCGGAATATTTTGCGCTTCGTCAATAATCAGTAATTTCACTTTATTGAGTAATCGCCGGTAATTAGCAATGCTTTTATCTGCCAGCAACGCCAAAGTGTCGCCGTCTTCGCCGTTTAGAAGCAATGTTTCTTTCCCGTATTTTTCAGCTATCTGCGTAATCAAAAAAGTTTTTCCAACCCGCCGCGCACCGAATAACAACACAGCTTTATTCGGCTTCAGTTGTTTGATAATCCGTTCATATAACGTTCTATTGATACTCATAACCTATCATTTTAGCATTGCAAAGATAAGCATTTTTTATTAAAAATGAAAAAATCGTCAGTATACTGACGATTTTTATATAAATTTAGTTATCGTACTGACGATTTTTACAAAATGGCGTCAAACTATAAAAAACGGCGTTGTTATTTCAACGCCGTTTTTTTGTCTAAAATTTTCTGATTTACTTCAATCCTCTTCTCCTCAGCAATGCGTCTCCGTCGGGTTCTTTGCCTCGGAAAGTTTTGTAGAGGGTCATGGGGTCGTCGCTGCCGCCGCGTTCCAAAATGTTTTTGCGGAACGACTGCGCCGTTGCGGGGTCAAAGACGTCGCCGGCGTCGAGGAATGCTTGGAAAGCGTCTGCGTCTAACTGCTCAGCCCACAGGTAGCCGTAGTAGCCGGCTGCATAGCCGCCGCCGAAAACGTGCGTGAAATACGTGCTGCGGTAACGCGGAATAATGGCGTACGTCAAACCGATGTTATCCATCATGGTTTTTTCGAACTGTTCCACATCCTGAAAATCGGCAGTGCGCAAGGTGTACCAATTCATATCCAAAATTGCGGCGGCCAGCAGTTCGGTGGTCAGGAATCCCTGGTTGAACTTGGCGGTCGCCTGAATCTTTTGAATGAGCGAATCGGGAATCACTTCGCCCGTCTGGTAATGCTTTGCGTACAGCTTCAACACATCGGGGTGCATCGCCCAATTTTCATTGATTTGCGAAAGCAGTTCTACAAAATCACGCAACACGTTCGTGCCGGAAGTCGATATGTATTTGCATTGGGAAAGAAACCCGTGTATCGCATGTCCCAGTTCATGGAACAGCGTTTCCACCTCGTCGATAGTCAGCAGCGAGGGCGCTTCGGCGGTGGGTTTGGTGAAATTGCAGACATTAACAATGATTGGGCGCACGGTGTCGTG
>JAITAH010000210.1 GCA_031284225.1 Dysgonamonadaceae bacterium
CCGTAATAGCGTTTTTCAAACGGAAGAATCATCGAATTTAAATAGGGATACGCCACGCCAACGCCCGCCCGAAAAGCCAAACTGCTATTGGCATCCAAACGGACCGTTTCGGTAAAATCAATATCTCCCTTGACGTATTGCGCAAACGGATTATTGAACAGCGTATAGGGGTTGGTTTCCGACCGGTAAACGTGTGCGGCTTTGCTGATAGCGTACAACGCATTTCCGGAGGTTTCTGCATTGAAGCGAATGGTGTATAAATGCTGCCGCATCCGCCCGACTTCGGCATTGGTGTACATCAGATAGTAAGCGATACCGGCCGTAAAAACGTCGTTGTAGCTCATTCTTGTCAACTCATTAACATCGTTGGTCAAATAATTCATGAATTTACTTGACTTCCAGGGAATAAATACGTAATTGATATCCAGCAAACTCATACTTTGCGAAAGCCGGTTTTGTTGCGAGGCCCAATTGAATTTCCAGCCGAAGTTAAAGAAGTTCCGGATGTATTCGGGGCGCCGTTGAATGTTATATCCCAGGCTGTATTCTGTTTTTACATTATTAAACCGGTTCATCATGTAATTACCGATAAACGGGAGGTGCAGTTTCGGGAAAATCAACGAAGGACTGACGCCCAGTTCGTAGTAGTTATTAACCAGCGCATCGCCGGCGCCTTGCGAGGCCACGAATTCGTAAGCGCCGCGCACATGAACGTTGAAAGTTTCGGAACCGTTAAAAACATTGAGATTGCCGTAAGTAACATCCAGCGCTATTCCTAAATCGCCGGCTTTGTTTGTGCCGCCCAACCCGGTTTGCAATGAATGATTGTTTCCCGGCGTGAGGTAAATGTTGCAATCCAACAAGGTGGAATCCGGATAAACGAGGTCATATTGCACATCCACCCGTCCGACTGAATTTAAAGCCTGAAACAGATTGTAGGTACTTTTACCCTGCCTTTCGCGATAGAGTTGACCGGGGCGCACCAGTACTTTGTCCCGGATAACGCCGGAACGCAGAAAATGCAAGGGATCATAATAAATATGGAGTCCGTTGTATTCCAGCGAATCGACTATCTTATAGTCTTCTTTCGCCAACGGGTCGTAGCCGCTGAACACATTGACCTGCCGAACCGTATAGGGAAGCGTCGATTGGGCGGTATCGGCCAATATCATTTTCAAATCGACTTGACCGGAAAGCGAGGCGGTATCGGCCAAGTAACTCAGGTTTTCTTCCGTAAACGTATAATAGCCTTGATTTCGCAACAGCGAACTTACCCGCGCCCGTTCCCCGGACAATCGTTCAAGGTCGAAAACAGCGCCTTCTTCAATCAATCGCCGATCTCGCGGCGCCCGGGACGAGGAAACGCGGTTGCGCCGATTGGAGTCGTCCGGCCGGCCGGTTCCGGTTCCGGGCGCCGAGCGCAGGTTTTGTAATTGCGGCAAATCGATGGAGTAATTCCGAATGCGGTAGGGGGCGCCGGAATGGATGAAATAATTCACGACCGCCCGTTTACCGGTCGTATCCACCTGCGCCGATACGGTCGAATATAAATACCCCATATTTTGCATTTGCACGCTCAGTTCTTTCACTGAAATCGACGCTAAATGATCGTTGAAAAGTACCGGCCGCTCGCCCATTTTCCGGATAAACTTTTTAATAAAATTGGAATCGTTGTTCACCAAATTATAAATACCCAGACCAAGTTTCGACGTATTGGGCTTCTGTTGGATATACGGGAAGAGCGCTTCTTTATCCACGCCCTCGTCATCTATTCGAATCTCTACTTTATCGAGCAGGTATTCGCCGGCTGGAATATATTTGGTTGTATTACAAGCTGTAAAAAGGACAAGCAGTAGCGCCGTCCCAACCGCGGACAATATGCCCTTCCGTTTTTTCATTTTTTCTTCTTGAACTTGTCAAACAATTTGCGGAAGGTTCGCGCTTCCCGCTTATAAGCCACTCCTACGCCCTGCGTTGTCGGCGCCTGTTCGTAATACTGGTTATTTGTTACATTATACGCTTTCAAAATCAGGTTGCCGGAGGGCGCTAATTTGTATTCAATATTAAAATCGCCGGTAAAGTTGTTTGTCAGACCGGTATTGTTATGGTAACCCACCGTACCGTTCACCGTCAAACGGTCGTTCAGCATGGCGCCGCTCACATTGATGGATATATTATCCAATCCGGTAACATCCGTACCGATCGACCATTTATCGCTCAGGACGTTCGATAACAGTTTGTTCAATCCGCCGCTTGTAAGCGACGTCAACGAATTTACCAGATTCGGGCTGCCCAGGTTCGGCGAATCGCTCGAAGCCGGCATAAATGAACCCAAAGCCACCAAATAGGCAATTTGTTTGATTTTCATATCGTCGGTATAGAGCAAGCCGTCCACTTTCCGTTGAATATCATCCGATTCGGAGGGCAGCAGAATATCGTATTCCAACGTCATTCGGTCGATGCTGCCGACTGCGGTCAGCGAACAAGTTACAGGCGCTTTGGTATTAACTATTCCGATATTGCCAAAACTGGGATCCAAGCCGATCAGGTCGGCACGCAGATTATAGAGCGCCGTCAAATTGAACGTGGTTTCCATCGGGTCGCCCCGAAACACCAATTTTCCGCCTTCCTGAACGGTAAATGTTTTTTTAGTAATATTGACCAGCGAAAGGCCGGCGCTTCCGGACAGGATTTCGTAATTGCCCAACAAACTCATGTTGGACGTTTTCATATCGTATGCAAACTTCACCATCCCGTTTCCCTTCACGTACGCCGCATCGCCCGTAACCGGATTGAATACGGCGCCGATCGTCAAACTGGGGTCGAACCATAACGAAGCGTCTATTTTCAACGGCAGGCTAAAGGATTCGGGCGCTTCTTCCGGCTTGATTTTCCGCACGCCCGGACCGATTTCTTCCGGCACGTTCGTATATACTACCATATTGTCGTAGCGTTCGGCCGTACTCGCCGTCGAAGGCAGATTGACGGTAAAACGGGCGTTATCGGAATGGGTTACATCGCCCGAAATCAACCATTCTTTGTTGCCTTGCTTGACGGTTAATAAGCCATTGACGCGCAGGTTTCCGTAAAACAGGTTGTCGGTCTGATGTTCATTGTTAAGCGCCAGGAAATCGTTCAGCGTCAGATTGATTTTGGGAGTGAAGCCGGAGAAACGGTTGTGGGTAACGGTTCCGGAAGCGGTCAACGTATGCCGGTTTTCATCGAACACCGTAAAGTTTTTCAGTTCAATAACGCCGGGACGAACGAATATGGAATCATTCATGGAATACAGGGTATTTAACAGGCGAATTCCAGCTTGGGCATGATTAGCGCGTAGTACTCCGTTTATCGCAGGATCGGAAATTTTGCCGGAAATCTGCACATCGGCGCCGATACTGCCGGAAAGGCCGTACAAACTTTCCGCCATCCGCTTCTGAAACCATTGCAGTTCCACGTCCCGGATACTGGCTTGCACCGAAAGGCTGTCTTTGTCCGGAAAAATAAATCCGGTAACGACCGACGGCGTCCGGCCGTCCCTGCCTAAGGTTGCGTTCAGCGCCAAACCCTTGTTCTTGTGATTCCAACCGCAATTGACTTTCAAATCGCCGACGGCATTGTCGTCAAAACCGATGCGATTGATGGCAAAATCCTTTACCTGCACCAACGGCTCGGACAGCAGATTTCGCGCCGTAACCCGCCCGTTGACGATTCCCGAAAGCGGCACATCGGTCTTGACCGCTCCGAACAGGGTGGATAATTGAAATTGCGAAATATCCAGCGTTAAACTGTCGGCCTCGGAGGAAGAAATAGCGCCATCGATCCGGATGTATTCGTCGGTATCTTCGGCATAATCCAGCAACAGGTTGTGGAAGAGGTATTGCCCGTCGCGGATTTCCATCGTGGAAGGATTAAAATCGAAAATCGTTTCGTTCAGCACAAATACGGTAGGCAGGAAGCGAACATCCATATCGGGAAAGCCGTTTTGTTTCGGAATGAATGTTATTTCGGCGTCGATACTGCCATCGACGTCGTAATTGGCCGATTTATTGTCCACATTGAAAATGGCCGCCAGCCGACCGGCTTGGTTGGAAAGCGAAAGACTCAACTGCAAGGTGTCTGTTTCCATGAAACGGGTATAAGCGCTGGCCGACAGCTTCATGTTCAGACCGTCGTTGGTATATTTTCCCAGGAACAAGGCCGAATCGGGAATTTGCCGCGGCAGTTCCAACAAATCGGACAGCGAACTTACATGATTCATCCCTACCCGAAAATCCAGCGTTTCGGAAACCTGTTCTTTCTTTTTCGGAGGCGAGGGGGCCTTGGAAAACAGCAGCGGAAAATGTTCTTGTACCGACGCCTGCAATCCGGCGTATGTAAAATTGCCTTTGGCACGGACATTCACAATTTGAGAACTGACAGTCAAATTTTTACTCTGGCCGGTAGCGGCGTAAAACAGACTGAATTGCGGCTCGTGGAACGATCCTTTTGCGGTTGTCAGCGACAAGCTGTCGATACAAATATCCGCCCGCATGTTTTCGGGATCGACGCCCCGAACGTCTGCCCGAAGCCGGCCGGAGAGAAAGGCTTTCGGATAATCCGGCAGCAAACGTAGCGTATCTAAACAAACAGTCCCCAGATTTGCATCCAAAGTTAGTCCCGGCCGCTTTTTGCCGACGTCGGCCGAGGCGTCGATTTCGAGCGGGAGATTGCTGTCGTCGCAAGAAACGTTTAGCCGGATGCTGTCGCCCCAGTATGCGGCATTAGCATAAATCCGGTTGTATGAATAACCGTTAAAATCAAACCGGTCGATGCGAGCGCCGGCATTGATATTCATTGCGCCGGAAGCCGGTATCGTTCCTTTCGCCTGCAACTGTCCGGCGGCCAAGCCATAGAGGGTATCCTGCAACAATCCGCCGACGTTCAATTGTTCAAAAGCAAGAAGAGCGTCGAAACGGGTTTCCCGGATGCGAAAATCATAGCCGCCGGAGCCTTCCAGACGGAGGCCGCCGCAATCGCCGTCGGCTTTTAGATTGATCTTTAAATAAGGTAAACTTCCCTGCAAGCGGCCGCTCAGGGCGAGGTTTCCCGGATGGAACGAAACGGCTTGTTCGGGATTGTCCGAAAGCAGGCAAATCAGTTGATCGATTGTAGCGGAATCGATCGAAAAAGGTTCTATCCGAACTTCGAGCGGCGATTCTTGCCAGCGCCGGTAATCGGCCATCGTGCCCTGCATTTGCCAGCGAAGGCGCTTTCCATAGTCCGCCCGAAAACGGGAAAGGGCGATTTGGGATCCGGTTCCCCGGATTTCTCCCGCAAGCGTCCAATCGTCCGGAAAAGCGGAGAGCGCCGGATAAAACATTTTCAGGTCGGGCAACCGGATTTTCGTATCGTCCCACGTCAAATAAAAATCCTTCGAATCGTAATAGCCGTCGAGGGTGAATTGCGAATGGGGCAACCGGAGCCGGGCGTTCGACAGTAAATATTTTTCGCCCTCAGACTGCATCTTTGCCTGCAAATCCCTGAGGTCTAATCCGCTTTTTTCTTTGAAAGACAGAGAGTGGATCCGAATGTCGAGGCGCTCCGTATCGAGCGAACGAACGTCTATTTCCGAATACAGTTGCGATAACCGGATGTGGTTAATATCGAACAAACTGTCCGGAAGAACCGGTTCGGAACGCACGTTGTAAGCCACACGGCCTTTCTTCAATCGGACGTCGCGCATTTGAAAGGTCATCGACGACGCTACCGTATCCGGCGATGACGAAGCGAAAGCGTCTATCAGGAACTGGAAATTGTAATCGCCGTTCAGACTGTCTTTCTGCACGTTAATTACGAAATTGTCCAAACTGACAGACCCTATCGAGAGTTGCTTCCGAAGCAAACGGAACAAATTGAACTCCGCCGATACGTCGGCAGCATAGAACAAGGTATCGCCCCGCAGATCGCCGGCATAAACGTCCTTCAATTGCAGGCGGTTGAAGGGACGCAGATAGAGACCGCCGATACTCAACTTGTCATGCGTTTTTTTCATGACTTCCCGCAACGCCGCATCCTTGATTTTCTGTTGAATCGGCGGAAGCCACAACAACAGATACACCAGCGCCAACAAGCATACCGGCGCCGCAAGCAATACAAGTGGTATGTAAATCCGTTTTTTGATAGATCGACTCCTTTTTGTTTCGACAACAAAATTACGGATTATTCTTCAAGGAGCCAAGATCGAAATGTCGGTTTGTTGTTTCCTCAAAAAGCAGGAAAGTTTCATTTCCCGTCAGACAGGATTTTTATCCACACATCAAAAATGCTTAAAATCAGCATATCTACATTTGTTTTTCATTTCATAATAATTGTTTTTTAGTATTTGTGAATTGCTTATTTTTCAGCAGATTAAAACATCGGATAAAAATATTTTCTCACAACACATTGTAAATCTAAAAATAAATTATACCTTTGCATCGCTTTTAAGAAAAAGGCGCGAGGGCGTTTAGCTCAGCTGGTTCAGAGCATCTGCCTTACAAGCAGAGGGTCGGCGGTTCGAATCCGTCAACGCCCACTTGAAAATAAAGGACTTACAAGAGGTTGTGAGTCCTTTTTTGATTTTTATAGGACATGCAATTTGCATACAAATTTCAAAATACAAACTCCTTCGTAATGCTTGTTTTGCAGAAAGTTTTCAGAATTGCGATTTGTTTTTCCTCTATAAAATAACAAAGTAAAAAACGATAGATTGCCGAGTATAATCTAAAAAATTTAGTCTTATCAATACACGAAAACCACCCGGTCAAAGAACGTGAAAAAATTATTTGCACACAGATTTGCACACAAAATTTTATGCAGGACGGCAATTTTGTTTTCCTTCGCTCGTTTTGCAAGAATTTTTGCAACCGTGTTTCAAATACTTAAGAACAGCGCTAAATGATAATTTAACGGTTAAGTGTTAGTGGTTAAGTGTTAGTTAATACCGACACCTGTCCGTTCATCAGGAGAGG
>JAITAH010000297.1 GCA_031284225.1 Dysgonamonadaceae bacterium
GCAGAGATAAATTCTGCAAGCAGCAAACCGTACACAAGCACGACGCCTGTCCCATACCATTTCGGCAACTGCACAACAAGATCAATCGCTTTTTTCATCGAGGTATAATGGATGTGGATATATAGGCTTCTACGTAAGCAGCAGCCAATATAATAATAAAGACCGCTAAAGAACAGATACCTGTACGTTTATAAAAATGGCTTGTGAAAGTTCCTTTCCCCCGCATAAATTGGATGATATTCCATGCAATGTAAAAACCGATAGCTCCTGATAACCAGAACCCTATCAACTCAAAACTGTGAGGCAAGGTGACTTTCAATATCGCCTCAATGCTCAACCCTGACTTATAAGACGAAGCAAACATATCAGCCGAAAAAAAACCGTTAAACATCAGGCTAAACAGAGTACCCAAACCAAATAACACGCCTCCTGCAATATTGATGATGCAACCTTTTAAATTGTTTATGAAAATTGTTATAAATGCCTCATACCTGTCTCCCGATGATAGCATCCGTACAACCTCCTGCGCTACACTTTGTCTTTTTTCGGCTGGCAGATGTTCCAAATGTTCAGAAGTTATCTCAGGCATTTCCACAAAAAATACCCTCACGGCAAACGGTAACAACCAGCAGCCAATAGAAACAATATAAAACAGCCAAAACTTACGCTTCATTTTTTCTCGCTTAGTAAAAAAATGGAGGAGGTATCGCTTTCAGATAACACCCCCTCCACCACGTTACTTCCTTATATGGGATTTGTTAAATCCTTGCCCGTTTTCTTTGCCATGTAAATAAAACACCTTGGGGTGAGAATAAAAATAATTACACCAACAGAAATAGTTATTAGCAGGTTTTTTGATGTTGCAACTGTGAAACAATAATCAACTGTAAAACAATAATAAGGTGTCCATAGTAAGCAATTCATTATTATACCTGCTACATAATTTTGATAATTGTAGAAGTCTTCATGTTGTATGCTGAATTCTTCATATCAATCTCATTGCTGTTATATTTCGATTTGATGGCATCATTGTTTTTTGCTAATTTTTATGGTCATGATACACTATTAGAAAAAAATAGAGAACGACACCAAAAAATACGGCTGTAAACATAGAAACAAAACTGGAAAGGGCGCCATTAATACCCGGATGATTAGCGTTCATTAAACCACTATCTACTACAATACGCTGAATATAACCAGCACTTATAGCGACGATTATTGGAACAATAACTAAAAAATGACAAGGCAAGAAATAGCGTTTCCTTTTATTTCTATAATTATTTGAATGTTTCATTTTACAGAGGGTTACAATCCAACTACGCCCGTGACAACCCAATATCCCCAACCAACAGGAGTAGTGCCAGATATATATATAGAACCTAATCCGACCGCAGCCATACCTGATGCGGTTCCAACAGCTAGATTACTCACGGCAGACCACGCTCCAGACGCTCCGCCTTCGGTTACGCCTGCCATATACCCTGCCCCAACTCCAACTTGTTGAAGACTTGAATCGTTAGTTTCCTTGCTATTGATTCCATTCATAACTCCCAGTGACATAACCATTGCCACTAACATTCCTAATGTCGCTTTTTTATTAATCTTTTTCATAGAACAAATATATTTTAAAGTTTATAATGATACGTTTTAAATAATACGTCCATACTTTTTTCACGGTGAACGTGTCCGTGTCGGCTGTTGTTTCTTCATGCCCGCCTCAGCATGCTCTCCCTGTGTCAAGAATTGCGCAAATTCTTAGACGACGCTACCCTGGAGAGGCGATAGCGCCATCTACATCTCTAAGTCGTTTTTGCCCAGCTGCCATATATCGGGCGATGATAAAAACTCCTGCATTTCCTTTTTTATCTCCCCGGTAGCCGTAATAGGTACTTTCTCTTTCGTCTGCAAAATTTCCTCCGCCCATTTTGCGGCTTCGCCGTATTCCTCACTCTTTATGTGAGGCAATCAATCTTTCGTAAAAATGTTTATCCACCTGCTCGTCAAGAAACCGGGTACTCCAGGCGCTGTCGGCTGCTTCGTTCATATAAACCTCGCGCGCTTTGGGGTTTTCGACGCGAATCAAAGAGCGGTAGTGTGTCCAGCTTAATTCTTTACGCAGTGCGTAAACATTTGAAAACAGCAAGTAAAACTTACGCATATTCGTCAAATTCACATAAGTAAAACCTTTCCCAAATTCGGCGCTCAGGCGTGCCGAAACTTCTTTCAAAAGATTTTCGCCGTATTTCGCATACATCTCACCGCCCTGCGTTTCAACAATCTTTTCACCGATTTTCCAGTAAGTTTCCACCATTTGAAAATTGGCGGTCTGGTACACAATTTTGCGCGAGTTGATAATCAATTCCCGCGAAAATTCATATAAATTGTTGTTTTCTGCAACAAAATTTTTAATGTCGTTTTTTATTATGTCTGACATAATCACACTTTTTACAGTGTGCAAAACTACATGAAAATTCCGGATTTCCAAACACGCGCGGATGAAAAACGTTTTTTTACAGAGGAAAGGCAGTTTTGTGCCGTGTCAGGAGCAGCGTGATTTGCGTGATTTGACGCGTTACCGTCGCAAGCTGATACAGAATTTGTCGGCAGAGCATAACCGTATGATCCGTATCTTCGAGGATGCGAACATGAAGTTATCGAATCTTACCGGGACACCCAAGCCCGAAGAGGAAACCGGCCTAAACAACCGAGAGGCAAAGACTGTTGCTTCGAGCACGCGAATGAAAATTCCTGTAAACCTGGTTGTCTTAAAACATAGAAATGCCTGTCCTGCAGTTGCGAATGTCATACCGATGTCCGTTCTTTTTTGCTGTGTCTAATGAACTTGAATATCAACAGGATGCTGACTTTATGCGCTTTCACATACTGACTATTTACGAATGAAAAATTCATTTGGGAAACTCCTTTGAGTATGGAAATACGAAGTGGAGAACACATTCACATAACAGGAAACAACGGGACAGGGAAGACTACGCTGGTAAAACTGCTTACAGGCGAGTTGCCTCCATCAAAGGGGGAGATTAAGAAAGCCGATTTTATCAGGTCGGATGCAAATACATGAGCATCAAAAATCTGCCCGTCAAAAAAAATGCCTTCTCTGGGCGGCAAGGCGGTTTTCACGAAAAAATCTATTTTCTTTTCGGTTT
>JAITAH010000313.1 GCA_031284225.1 Dysgonamonadaceae bacterium
GCCAGCGACACTTCTTCGGGACGAAGATAGACTTCGGCTTTCTTGGTTTCTTCGTGAATTTTGAGGGAAGAAATTTTCGCCGGACTCAATGCGCGCTGGATAAAGAGCGAAACATTGGAAGTGTAATTGATAACGTCGATATTTTCGTTGCACAATTCGCGGACAATACCGTGGATGCGAGCGCCTTTCATGCCCACGCAAGCGCCTACGGGATCGATACGGTCGTCATACGATTCTACGGCTACTTTGGCGCGTTCGCCGGGGATACGGGCAATGCGTTTGATAGTAATCAGTCCGTCGTGAATTTCGGGCACTTCCAGCTCGAACAACCTTTGCATGAATAAATTGGATGTGCGAGAAAGAATGATTTTCGGGTTGTTATTCTGGTTATCGACTTTGACGACGACGGCGCGGCGGGTTTCATTTTTGCGAAAAAAATCACCCGGTATCTGTTCCGTTTTCGGAAGAACCAGTTCGTTGCCGTCATCATCCAGCAGCAGTACTTCTTTTTTCCACACCTGATAGATTTCGCCGTTAACAATCTGGCCGATTTGATCTTTGTATTTATTGTAAAGCGAATCTTTTTGCAATTCCAATATTTTGGAAGCCAGCGTTTGACGCAGGTTCAGCACGGCGCGACGGCCGAAACCGGCAAAATCGACGGCGTCGGTAATTTCTTCTCCGACTTCGTAATCGGCGTCAATTTTTTGCGCTTCCGAAAGGGATATTTGCAGGTTGGAATCGGTCAATTCGTCGTCGGGAACGACTTCCCTGTTGCGCCAGATTTCAAAATCGCCTTTATCGGGATTGATAATAATATCGTAATTTTCGTCCGAACCGAACATTTTGCTGATAACATTCCGGAACGATTCTTCCAGCACGCTGATCAATGTGGTTCTGTCCACATTCTTGTTTTCTTTGAAATCTGCAAATGTTTCAATCATACTGGGTTCTACTCTTCTCGCCATAAGTCTTTTTATAATTTGATGATGTATTTAGTATATTTAATATCGTTGTAATCGAGCGTTAAATTTTCTTCGACCGTCATTTTTCGTTTTGCTCCTTCCGGTTTTATTTGTTTTTGAATCGTGAGGACAATTCCGTTTTCATCCGCCGTTTTCAGGATGCCGGAATATTTTTTTCCGGTTTTCAGCAGGGTTTCCACTTCCTTTCCCATCGCATTTCGATATTGTCGCAACATTTTGAATGGTTGGGAAATACCAATTGATCCTACTTCTAATTCGTAATTTTCGGCGTCGCTGTCTAATTGCGATTCGATGTATTTTGTCAGGGCAATACAATCGTCAATCGAAACAGGAGTATCGCCGGCGATTTCTATCACAACTCGGTCGCCGGGTTCCAATCTTACATCAACCAAATACTTATCTGAATTTTTCAGATAATTTTCAGTGATTTCCGCCACAAATACTTTATCCATCTTGTAAAAACAAAATAAAAAGAGAGAGGCGCCAGCCTCCCTCCTCCTTAATCCGGGTGCAAAGATAATATTATATCCGATTAATAACAAATATTATAGATATTTTTCACAAAAAAAACAGAAACCGTTGTAACGATTTCTGTTTTTTTCTTATCGAATAAACATTCAAATTATTGAATATCAATTGTCCTTACGGGTTGCGCTTTTTCTTCCCTTACTATTTTGGGGATTTCGATATTCAGAACGCCGTCTTCCATTTTGGCCTTGATGTTGTCTTTGTCCACCTGATCCGGCAAAACCATTATTTGACGAAAACTGCTGTGAGCGAACTCATGACGCAGGTATTTGTTGCCTTTGTTCTCTTCTTTCGTTTCGTTTTTCTTTTCGACCGACACAACCAAATGGTTGTTTTCGTGAACATCAATCTTGAAATCGTTTTTCGTCAGGCCGGGAGCGGCAATTTCCACTTTGTACTGCTTATCGTTTTCAATAATGTTGACTGCGGGTGAAGAAACGGTTTGCCGTTCTACCCATTCGTTACCGAAAAAGTCATTCAGAATACCCGGTAACCAATTGTTTTGTCTTACTACTGGTATCATACTTCTGTCCTCCTAAATTTAATGTTTCATTTAAAATTGTTTGCATCATTAAAAAAGACAAAAAGAATACCAATATAAAAACAATACATAAATAAGCCATTATGTCCTGTTTTGTCATTGTTATTGATATTACGAGTACGCGAGTTTGCAAAAAGCAGACAAAATGTCTTAAAATCTATTGCATTCGGATTCGCCAATTCAGAGGATAAAGGTTATTAGCCCTGTTACCGATATTTTTTACAAATCCCAACGGATACCGGCAATAAGTAATCAAAACCGCTCCTTTGGGCAAATCCGATGGAACATCCTGCAAGGCTTCTTTCCGAAGATAATGCAAAGCGGTAGTCTTATTTACTTCCCAAACCGGAAATGCATCAACCGCCAATTCGACGGACATCGCCAATGCTTGTTCCGGAATCCAGTCCTTCCCTTTCTGTTCGCCCAAAGCTATGCCGGCCGACAGGATTTTTAAGCGTTGTTTTAACACGAGGTAATCGGCCGAATAATCGGACGGAAAAGCGATCCATCGGTTTTGTTCCGCAAAAGCGACAAATTTTTCCGGATGAAGCAACTGATTTTTCTGCTCCGCAAAGGCGCGTTCGGCGAAAGGTACAACTTTCGTCCCCTTAGAATCAAACTTTCGGTTTGACAACGGCGCGCCTGTTTTCCGAACAGCGGCAATAAAAAATCCTTCTCCCTTGGTCTGATGCGGAAAAAAGCGACGCGGGGTTTCGACAAGCTCCGCTCCTAAGGTTCGGCAAATCCATTCGATGTTTTCTTCATTTTCCTCGCGATTGTACGTACAGGTACTGTATATCAATAATCCGCCGAGGGTTAGCGCCGGCCAACTATCCGCAAGAATGCGTTTTTGTCTTTCGGAACAAAGCCGAACGTGATTTACCGACCATTCTTTCAGTGCGATAGGGTCTTTTCGGAACATTCCTTCGCCGGAGCAGGGAACGTCGGCCACGAGAACATCAAAAAAATCGGTCAAAGCGCCTATCTCTGCCGGATCGTTATGGGTAACAACCGTATAAGGATTACCCCATTTGATTAAATTTTCGACCAATATCGATGCTCGTGCACGAATCGCTTCGTTGGCGACGACCAAACTTCCTGAAGGCAATACGGATAATAATTGCGTAGATTTTCCACCCGGCGCGGCGCATAAATCCAACACTTTGACCGGTTGAGCAAGCTGTTTCTTTACGATTTGTTCCAAATACATGGATGAGGCTTCTTGCACATAATAACAACCGGCATGGAACAGCGGATCTAAAGTAAAAGAGGGTCGGGAAGCCAAATAACAGGCATGAGAAGCCCACGGCACTTTTTCATTGCAGGCGAAGGGATACGGCGACGGTTCTTTGTCCGGATTCCACCGGATACTGACGGGCGGTTCCTCCTGCAACGATTGTTCGAATGCCGACCATTCATTTTCTATTAGCGCTTTTGTTCGTATAACAAATTCTTCCGGTAATTGCATGTTTGCCTTTTTTCAAGATGAATAAGCGTTTCAAAGTTATAAAAATAATTCCTACTTTTGCAAAAATTTCAAATATATGTCGCCATCGCTTTTCCTCATTCCCGTTACTTTGGGCGATACGCCTATCGACCGGACGCTTCCGGCTTACAATAAAGGAATCATCCTGTCGTTGCGCCATTTTATTGTGGAAAATGTACGGAGCGCAAGGCGATTTCTCAAGCAAACCGAACCGGCGATTGCTATTGATGCACTGACTTTCTATACTTTAAATCAACATACTACTTATGAGGAATTGAGCGGTTTTCTCCATCCTTTGCAACAAGGGGAATCCATGGGATTGCTATCCGAAGCCGGTTGCCCTGCCATCGCCGATCCCGGCGCCGATGTTGTAGCCATGGCGCAACAAAAAGGCATTCCGGTAATTCCTTTAGTAGGCCCGTCATCCATCTTGCTGGCATTGATGGCTTCGGGATTGAACGGTCAGAATTTCGCTTTTCACGGCTATTTGCCCATCGACAGCAACCTGCGAATAAAAACGTTAAAGCAATTGGAACAACAGATTTATGCCAACCGTCAAACGCAATTATTTATTGAAACGCCTTACCGGAATCAAAAAATGCTGCAAGACATCCTGAATACTTGCCGAGCAGACGTCAAACTTTGTATTGCTGTCGATATCACACTTCCAACCGAAGCTATTCGAACCCGCCGGGTGATCGATTGGCATAAAAACATACCCGAATTATCGAAACGGCTTTGTATTTTCGCACTCGGAATTTAGATTGGTTTATTTCATCCGGGAATGAATTCTGTTCTTCGACCAAACTCAAATAAAAAGGAGAATATATATGTCTTTGCAGGCGCTCAACAATATATTCTCCTTCTGTAGATTTAACACAACAAACCTGTTTGTGTATTTCTTCCTTGGTTCTTTATTTTTTAGGCCTTATCACCGCCGAACGGCTCAAAGCAGGATCATTGTAATAACGATTTTCGATGCCGCCTGCCGCTACCGTTTCCAAGCGATACGCAGCAATGCCAAACTCTTGCGTCAAGCAATATTTTACCGCTTTCGCGCGAGCCTCGCTCAATCGGAGGTTCAAATCCGGATTGCCTGTACCTTCGTCTGCGTAACCGGTAATCGCATAACGACCCTCCGGATATTTTTTCATCAAATCGGCCAGAAAGCCCAACTGTACCCGGGCGTCCTTAGTCAACACGCTTTCATTGATGGGGAACAGCACCAGAACATCCGTTGCAACATCTTTCCATTGCGTTACCTTTTCCACGATCGTTTTTACCTGCGATTCCCCGGATGTGTACTCAACCGTGGCAAGCTTATCCCGCAAAAGATCGTTTTCACCCGCTATTGCCGTGATGCGATCGTTCAAAAGCAAACGTTCCGCATCGCTAAGGACCTTACCGGGAGCAGACCATGTTCGACCGCCAATATTAAACACTAATCCGACGCCAACTGAAAAAATTCCCTCTTTCTTTCTGCTTCCTACCTCGCCGTCAAAACGGTCGTCAACCAGGGCGCCCCGGACATCCAGCGTCAAATCTATCACATTGCCCAAATGAAACGCATTGAACAATCCAACATTGGCCGACACTTCACTTGCCTGAGGGGAATCCCATGTCCGCATCCAACCTACCCCTATATAGGGTGATAAATCGTAGATACGCTTGGAGCTGTTGCCCAACATCAAGTTCGTTACATTGAACAATGCATCGCCGTAGAGATGGCCTACCGCGAACTTCTGATAATATAAAGGAGTTTGGTCCCCCGACGCCACCTGCGCTACCCATCGATTCCCATCATATATCACACCCGTGCTGTGAGGAGAACCGGTCCATCCACTTGTAGCTCCATTCACATTTTGAAGCGAATAACCAATTCGGGTGCCAATGTATGGGCTCCACCATTTCCCAAAATACAACTCTCCGCCCAACGACGGACGATCTTTAAAATCCATTTGACGATTGTGATCGCCATAGTAAATACGCGGTCCTGCGCCGAAACCGACAAACCAATGGCGACCAAAAGGGTTACCCTCTGTTTCCTGGGCAGACAAGCTACCCGAAACACTGAAAAGCGCCAAAACGGCCAACAACACTGTTTGCCTAAAACTGAATCGTTTTTTTTTCATTTAAATCATTTTTTTATAAATTAATACACTCTATTATTGATTATTCTACTTGTATGCCACAGAAACACAGGCCAACATCGGAGTTATCCTTTCCAATGGAAAAAGGGATACAGTTTTTTGTGAAGAAAGTATATTGAAAAGGTTATAACTCCGAAAACGAGGGCCGTAAAATATATTAAAAACAGAAAAGAAAAAACATCCATCTTTCCAACGACAGCGAAAACCACAACTGTAGGAAAAACTATGGAAATAAAAAACTCTTGATAATCCCAAATCACTTTTATTTAGTGAATTATCATTATTTTTTCTACTTGATATTTTCTTGCAAATTGTCAAATTTCTATAGTTGAAAAATTATTAAATTACACATTTTTTACTCTTTTTTTACTCACTTTTTCATTAAAAATATAGTAAAATATTTTACCATATTTCATGTTTCATTAATGATTTGCGATTGTAAAGTAAAGCGGTTTTTTTCAATTATACAAATTTTATGCCAAGTTTTTAAAAATATACAAAATATTCTTTTTCATATTTAAGGTCTCTTGATTCTTTTCCGAGGAGTAAAATATAAAGGAAACTTTAGTTTTTTTCCATCGTTCAAAAACAAAGAAGCTGTGTCAAAATTCAGGAATCATTGCCATTGCGAGGGCGAAGCTCGAAGCTCGAAGCAATAAGTGGTTTCCAAACATTCTGAATTGGCTTCGCTTCGTTCGCAATTCGAGCTTGCGAATGGGCAAATTTAACCTCGATCAATGGTTGCCAATGCAAATTAGGAATTTAGCTTTAAGGGATTCGGAAGTAAAGATTGTAGTATGGAGTTTTTGATAAAACACAAATCAATTTACCCAGAAAACATTAGGGGTAAGAAAATCGCAACTGTGAAAGACTTAAATAATATAAAACGAAAAAACATATTCCAAGCCTTATTTTTCAGATGAATAAGGCTCGGAACGGTTTATTTAACAAACTTCTTAACAATAATACAAGCATTATGTCCTCCAAAACCAAAGGTATTGGAAAGAGCCGCCCGTACTTTCCGCTTTTCCGCTCGATTAAACGTAAAATTCAACCGGTAATCGATTTCGGGATCATCGTCGCCCGGTTCATGATTGATAGTCGGGGGAACAATATCGTTTTGCACGGCCAGTACGCAAGCCAATGCTTCTACCGCGCCGGCAGCGCCCAGCATGTGGCCTGTCATCGACTTGGTTGAACTGATGTTCAAGTGAAAAGCATGTTCGCCGAACACGTCTTCGATGGCTTTTACTTCAGAAGGATCGCCCACCGGCGTGGAAGTGCCATGCACATTGATGTAATCGATCTCGTCCGGCTTCATACCGGCGTCTTTCAAAGCATTTTGCATTACTAAGATAGCGCCCAAACCTTCGGGATGGGAAGCCGTTATATGGTAAGCATCGCCGGACGCGCCGCCGCCCACCACTTCGGCGTAAATCTTAGCGCCGCGCGCCAAAGCATGTTCCATTTCTTCCAACACCAAGCAAACGCTTCCTTCGCCCATCACAAAGCCGTCGCGACTGGCGCTGAACGGTCGGGAGGCCGTTTCCGGCGAATCGTTCCGCGTCGAAAGGGCATTCATGGCATTGAAGCCCCCGATTCCCGAAACGGTGACAGCCGCTTCTGCGCCGCCGGTTACTACCGCATCCGCTTTTCCCAACCGGATGATATCGAATGCCGATACCAAGCCGTTGGTAGAGGATGCACAGGCCGAAACCGTACCGAAATTCGGACCGCGGAATCCGTATAAAATCGAAATATGACCGGCAGCAATATCGCCGATCATTTTCGGAATAAAGAACGGATTGATCCTCGGCCCCATATCTTCGTGCTGGTAATAATAACCGATTTCCTGCTCGAACGTTCCGATACCTCCGATTCCGGAAGAAAACACAACGCCCACCCGGTTCGGATTCACCGCTTCGGTATTCAGGCCGGCGTCCTCGACGGCTTCTTGCGCCGAAACGAGGGCAAACTGGGCGTACCTGTCCATTTTCCGGACTTCTTTCCGGTCGAAATGCGTATTCGGATCGAAGTTTTTTACCTCACAGGCAAAACGGGTTTTGAATTTGGCAGCATCAAATAAAGTAATAGGCCCGGCCCCGCTTACTCCGTCGATCAGGGCTTCCCATGTAGTTTTTACATTGTTGCCCAACGGAGTAATGGCCCCCAGACCTGTTACTACTACTCGTTTTAATTCCATACGGTTTAAATTGAGTGATCTTACGCTTAGGCTTGTCCTTCGTTTGCGTGCACTTCGATATACGCAATCGCGTCGCCTACCGTTTGAATGGATTGAGCCAAATCGTCGGGAATCGGCTTCATGTTGAATTCTTTTTCAAAATCCATAATCAACTCTACAGTGTCCAAAGAATCTGCACCTAAATCATTTGTAAAGTTTGCTTCGGGTGTAACTTCCGATTTTTCCACACTTAACTTGTCCGCGATGAGATCTTGAACTCTTTCTGCAATTTGTGACATAATTTTTAATTTTTAATTAATTATTCCAAAAGATTAGTTTACTTTTGCGCTGCAAAGGAAAACATTTTTCCTGAAAGAA
>JAITAH010000009.1 GCA_031284225.1 Dysgonamonadaceae bacterium
TCCGGCATCCGGCAGTACGTTCAATTCTGTTTTGTCCAGGGATATTTGGTCAGAAAATCGAAGTCGCGGCGGCAGGATGCGAATATGTCGCCTCCCGTTTCCTGTTCGACGGTCAAGTCTTCCAGGCCGCAGGAATCGGCCATCGCGAAAAGCGCATCGTAGGGCACATCGCCCTGTCCTGTTTCGGCATAGCCCTGTCCTTTTTTGAAATCGGAGGCATGCCACGACAGGAAACGCCCCGGAAAGTTCCGCATGTAGGCGAGAATATCTCCGCCACCGTTGAGCACATGCCCCAGGTCCATCTGAAAAAACACCAGTTCGGGGTCGGTATTGCGCAGCAGCAGGTCGAAGACGATCTGGCCGTCGACCGGCTGAAATTCCGAGTGGTGGTTGTGGTATCCGAACTTGACGCCGCCCGCCTTGCACAGTTCGCCGATGCGGTTGAACTGTTCGGCCGTGCGTTTCACGCCGTCCGCCGTTTTGTCGCCCGGCAGGAACGACTGTATCAGGCGTCGGCCGCCTGCGGCGTTCATCTCGTCGACGCTTTTCCGCCAGTAATCCCATTCGGCGGCCTGCACGTCGGCAGGCAGAATGCCCGTGCCGCAGTGCGTGCCGGAGAGTTTCATGCCGACGTCCGCCAGCATTGCGCTCCATTCGGTCAGTCGTTTTTTCAGGAACAGGCTGCCGTCAAATCCGTAGGCTTCGGCGCGCGAATAGCCGATGTCCGAAAGTTTTTTCAGGCATCCCGCGTGGTCGGCGGGCAACGTTTCGTGAATACTGTACAGCTGGATGCCGATTCTCCTGCCGTCTTTTGCTGCCGGCATGAATGCTGCCGGCCGCGCCGCGCCTTTCAGACCGCAACATGCGGCGGCGACAGTGACGGCGCTTCTTTGAATAAAGTTTCTTCTGTTCATTTTTGTTATTTTTTTTGTTTATACGGGTGATTATTCCGGTGCTATACTTTCAAATAATTCTTGGTTATAAAGGTAATCAATTTTACCGAAAACAAATAAACTAACGTCACACATATCGCTCAAATATTTTTTATCGGTATAAATCTATACACTTTTCAACAATCTTGAATATTTCCGAATTTTCAATCGAATTGTCATTATGATACTCCAAAATTCTTTTTCGTTCAAAAACCAGATAATCTTGTTCTATATAATCCGAATGATAAAATTTCCTTTCTTGTATATTTATCAGAGAATACGGAATAAACAGGGTATGCTGTGGTTTTGTTTTGTAAAATCTTAAATAATTCTCAAACCGGCGGGTATCGTGCTGTTTTGATTCATATTCTTTTCCACAGGCACACTGGCACAGGAAGATTATTTTATTTCCGCATTTATCCGCAAAGGGCAGCCAGCCTATGATGTCTAACCCACGTTCCTGCGTGTTCCTTTCCGATACTTGATTTAATTCATAATCATCAACTTGTAAACCTAAATCATTGGCTAATTGCTTAATTTTTGATACTGCATTGCCTCGATATTGTGTGTTTTCGCCAAATTCCTTAACAACCGCTTTTACCGGTAAAAATTCTTTTAATACCTCATAAGAAATCTTCTCAAAATCAGTAACCAAATCTGATTTAAATGGATTAAAAATATCAAGTTTTGAAGATATGAGCAATGACAGATATAATTTGTTTTTGGTAGACAGATTTTGTTTCAGCAGCAATGTTTCATTATTTTGATATCCAAACGGATATTCGTCCGCGTACAAAGATATACGTTCTTTTATTATTTCAAAGACAATATTCAAAAAGGATTCGTCGTCATCTCTTGCTTCGGAATTACTGTACTCTTTTACACCAAAGAAACGGTCTTGTACATCTCCCAAAGTTACGCCATCCTCTTTTTCAAAAAGAGCAAATAGTTCTATAAAATCAGCATAATAATTTATCTCGGATTTTGTATAATCCGGCTTGTCGATATTATTGAAAATCTGAATACATTGCGTAAATTTGTTTTCAAAAGTCGTCGCCATCCTGTTCTCTTTTAGTTTTGAAATCATTTATTTTTCCTGCAATTCTACGAATATTCTTCAGGTCCTCGTATAATTCCGAGTAAAACGATTTTACTCTGTTTGACAAAATATCCGCCTGTTCAATGGATTTCAAAGACTCTTTAATTTTCCGCTCAAACTGCAAATCAACATCATCTGTCAGTTCGTAGGCTTCATATATAGTTGTACCTTTTTCAAATGCAGACAACGCCATGTTATTCCCAATTACGGCATTCAGCAATTTTAATCCTTCGCTATCGCCTAACACTCTTGATTGTCCTTCTGATTTTTTAAACCACCAATGGGTTAATTTTTCCAGATTATCTATTTTTATATTCTCTAATGGAATTTCGGAATTTATATCAATACCGATAAAATTTCGTATGTTATCTTTATTCAAACTGTCCGTAAAATAATTCAGGAAAAAACTTGTGTCATTTAATCCATCAATCTGATAAAACGCCTCATCTTCAACCTTTTTGTATAATTCAAAACTAATCAAAAGCCGTTTTACATAGGCCGCGCTACTACCAATAACTTTTGCTATTTCTCGTGAAGCATTGGTGAACGATAAATGTTCAAAATCTTCGGTATTGCGAAATTCATACAAATATCTTGCTTTCTCGAGCAAACGCCATGACTTTATGCCTGTGATATGTCTATAACCTAAATACTTTAGAATATCATTTTTGTTTTCAAAAATAAGGCAAGGCAATTCAATTGGTTTGAATTTTGCATTTTCAACAATTTCTTTAGTTGCAAATTTTTTTACTGTTGCTAATGTTGGATTATTCAGTATTTTTACTGCAATCAATCGTCGATTACCTTCTATGACAGTGAATTTTCCTTTATCGTTTTCATCCGATACGACCAGTAACAGTTCGCCGGCAAAAAAATCATTTTCGCCGATAGCCAACATTAACTCTAATGTAGCTGCTTCTAACAGCATATATTCAATTACAGTCTTTTCATCTTTCCCTTGCTTTGATTTGGGTAAACGCGGATTATATAAATCTAATTTTAAATCCGCTATCGGTATCCTTTTAAATTGCTGTTTATCTACCATGTTATCATGAATTTAAAATGAATGTTTTCGTCTATGTGTCGCTAAATTATCTAATGCAGGATATAGTTCTTCCGCAAATGGTAAAAATAATTTTTTTCCTGCAAACTGCGAGAGATTGAACGCCGATTTTTGATTTTCAACAAAATTTTTGTTTATCAAAATCGTATAATCATCTGAAATAGAAATTAAACCTCTGTCAAACGCGCGATGCAAATTCGGGCAAAGGGCAATTCCATTTGTTAAAGTGTCGTCGTAACCTTCCGAAAACGGTACAATATGACAGGCATCAACCATTGAAACATTGGCAACGGCTGAAATTCGCAAACCCGAAATTGCACAAGTATGGTTGTAAATCTTGGGAACTTCACGCTTGAAAAGTCCATTGCGAATAAAAATTTCCTCTTGAAAAGCATTTTCATCAACCTGATTTTTCAATTCAATGACTTTCTTCTTGTAACTGTCTGAATTTTCGTGCAAAATTGTTTCTGGCGGTAAATCATTATCGCCATTTGTGCCAAAATTGGATTTTGTATCAGGAAAATATTTATCCAACAAAGCAATCTTCAAAAGGTCCCTGTTTTCAGGAATTAACAGCAAATCAGATAATTCATTGTCTATTAAAGCATAATTTACAGCCGTTGTTAAATTGCTAAAACTGCGCATTGAACTTTTGGATTCAATCCACTTTTCACAGCCCGCATTGGCTATCAATTTCCAAAATGGCTCGGAACTCAAATGGTAAAAAGGCAAAGTAAAAACAGGGAAATGATTTGTTAGAACGAGTTTTGCCCAATTTGACTTAAACGAGGCTACTAATTCAGGCAAGACAAAAATCTGATTATCAGTATAAATTCCCTGCTCAAACAAACGAATGACACTCAACATCAAAATTGGCTTGTGAGGTGCACCGCCGTTTTTCATATCACGCTTTAAGTGCGTGAAACAGTGAATGTAATATGAGAGGTCTTTGATTGTCATATTGCAACTTTTTTCAATGTTGAACTTGTTTTACTAAAATCTATTTCTTCAAAATCACGTTTAACTTTTTCTTGTACATCAACCTCTTTGGTCTTTAAAATAGCCGACATATATGTTAATTTCCGCTTGAGGTTTTCAATAATATCAGCCCATTTCATAACCCAAACCTCTATTTTACTACTATTCTAATCGGCAAATCTTGGTCGCGGGCTGCGATTTCAATTTTATCCAATACACGACAAACATATTCCGTAATAACAGGATTTTCAACCATTGTATCATTACAAACAACATAGATATCACGACCGACAAAGCCATGTAAGTTCTTGTTCGTGGAATTGATTTGTCGTAATGCTTCCCAAACTAATTGGAGCATCACAGTCGAATCTTTCCCGCCACTAAAACCAATTATCCACGGACGCTTTGTGTTATCTGCAAACATGTATTGGTCAATGATTTCATCTACTATATTTTGAACAAAATCCATCATCCGATTATATTGGTTGCAAAATTAGATGAAAAACCGCGGTTTTCCAAGCGCGAGCAAATGAAAAAAGTTTTTTACAAAGAAAAGAATGTATGTTTTTTTCATCCAATATCATACGTCGACAAGACAGGAGTTGTTCCGTCCCCAGACATTACCGTTCATCCCGACGCGCCGCAGCGGCCGTAAAACGGTGTTTTCCCGAACTTGCTTCGTACGTTCGTCCGTCGGGCA
>JAITAH010000406.1 GCA_031284225.1 Dysgonamonadaceae bacterium
CCGCCGGCAAATATGTTTACGACGCCGACCGAAGCAGTCAGGCAACCGGAGCAACGGTTACCCGGTCCACAACTACTTCTTTACTGGGCGCAGCTGCTTATCAACTGAAAGGAACTTTCACGGCAGACGACGCTTACGTTACCTATAAAATTGCCGAACCGGGAACGATCGTGAATAGCCAACAAACCATCGGACTGCATGTCTATGGCGATCTGTCCGGAAACGAACTGCAAGTATTGTTTTCCAACGGCACCGACGTTGCCGTTAAACTCTGCGACTTGAATTTCATTGGCTGGGAGTTTGTCGAAACGGCGCTATCTGCCTTGCCGGCAGAAGAAGACTTTACGTTAACGGGTATCCGGGTGATCCGCCAAGAAGGCATATTAAGCAAAACACTGGACATTTGCATCGACAATATGCTGCTCTACAACGCTCCGACGGGAAACTCCCTGCCGAAAACAGCCGCCGAAACGATTGAAATCTATCCCAATCCGGCTTCGGAAACCCTGTTCGTGAAAACCGGTACGGCAGAAACGCCCCGCCTTCAACTCTATTCGCTGAGCGGAATCTTGTTGAAAGAAGTACGAGCGAACCAAATCGCCGTGAAAGATTTGAGCGCCGGTACTTATCTCTTGAAGGTAGAAACGGAAAAGGGAAGGTTCGGGAGGTGGGTGATTATTCATCCTGCCATTTAATAAGGAAGAAGTTAGAAAACGGCAACATTCACAACCTAATTTCCATCAACAAAACAACCTCATTCCCTCATGGTTCATTTTTCATGGGAATGAGGGAATGAGGTCGGCTTATCCTTGCATTCTGCTCACTCTACGGAGGTTGTTTTGTTGGGGAAATGAGGTGGAAATGAGGTTTACAATTTCGTCGTAGATCTAAACAAAGATGGACGGATTTCCCTAAATTTGGGGGAAGCTGTCCGTCTTTTGTTATAAATGCAAAATAATTCCGCAAAAAGGTTTTTGAGCGTCTTCCTGATTCATTCCGGTCAAAAATTCGCTGACCGATTATCCTGTCCAAGCGCTGAAAGACCGATAGAGATTCTGTGATACTGACCCTTTTTTACTTCGTGTAATTTGTATTACAAATTTTTTCTCAATTACTTAGTAGAGAATAAAAATATTATTCGGATTCAAAATAAGTACATATTAGTGAATTCCACAACAAAAACCCGGAAAATTTAGCGGTATTCTTCCTAAAAAAGAAAAAGCATTGCATATATATAAGATGTATGACAAATATTTTGTTCTTTTAAAAATAATATATATCTTTGAACCATCATTGTTTTAGCAAATTTTTATACATGAATACAATTATTACCTGCTTTTTACCACATAGCACGGAAAAAAACACGAAAAGCGCTGTCGCCGGATTACGGACTTGCAGTGAAGTTAGCGATATTGTTGTCATTCACACCGATACGCCGGATATTGTATGAAACCGACAGGATTAAACATCATCCAAGCGTATGAAAATCTACCGGCCATACGATCTCTAAAAAACAAGTTATTCACGTATGAAAATGATACTAATATTTATTTTTTTCATAATTCTATATTCTTGTAAACAGGCAACCAATGATGCAATTAATAAGACTGTTCAAATAAAAAGCGATGAAAACAAATATCTCTATGAATCGATGGATACGACCGAATTTGTTTGGTTTTGGAAACATTTCCGTCAGGCATCCACGAAACCTCCAGTTACAAACAAGATATACAATAATATGAATAAACAAATTATTACTTTCTTACTCTTATTCCTCTTCAGCGCCGGCCTCTACGCCCAAGCGCCTAAACGGGAAATGCGCGCCACGTGGATCGCTACCGTGGGCGGTATTGATTTCCCCAAACAAAGCGGTGCGGCCGGCCAAAAGGCGGAGCTAATCAAAATGCTGGATTCGATAGCGGTTTTGAAGCTGAACACCGTGTTTTTCCAAGTCCGATCGCGCTGCGACGCCATGTACAACTCGGCTTACGAACCTTGGAGCAGCGATTTGAAGAATGCACGCGGAACCAATCCCGGCTGGGATCCCTTGCAATTTGTGATCGACGAATCGCACAAGCGCGGCATCGAATGTCATGCGTGGCTCAATCCTTACCGATACAATAACTCCGGCAGCGATTGGAGCGGAGCAAACAACTCACCCCTCAACTATTCCCAAACGCACCCCGATTGGCTGTTGTATTATACTTCCATTCCCACTCCCTATATCATCTTAGACCCGGCGCTGGCCGAAGTGCGGATGCGTATTAAAAGCATTGTGGGCGATATTTTAAGCAAATACGATGTGGACGGTATCATCTTCGACGACTATTTCTATCCGTATGGCGGCACAACCACTCAGGACGCCACCTCGGTAACGAAGTACAAACCGACCGGCATGGATGTGCACGATTGGCGGCGCGACAATGTCAACCGCATGATTGCCGATGTTTATGATACCATCCAAACCGTGCGCCCTTGGGTTACGTTCGGCGTTTCGCCTTTCGGTATTTGGACAATCAATACGACGGTAGCAAGCCGGGAAGGAATCCCCCTGCCTTCCGGTATCACGGGCGGAAACATGTATCAGCAAATTTATTGCGACCCGGTAGCTTGGTTGAAACAGGGAACCGTCGATTACATCTCGCCGCAACTCTACTGGAAAATCGGAGGAAGTCAGGATTATAACACACTTTGTCCTTGGTGGGCGAATCTGTCCAACCAATTCGGAGTACAGTTCTATTCGAGTATGGGTATTTATCGTTATGCCGAAAACAATCCCAATAATGTCGGCTATTATCAAAATGTACCCGAATTTGCGAATCAAGCGCTCCGCAACCGCAGTTCGGCCAAAGACGATGCGCCGGGACACGTCTTTTACAACACTTTGGCCTGGGTGTACGATGCGCCTTTCCGCAAAAAGTTCAAAGAGGAAATCTTTACAAAGCAGGCGCTTACGCCGCCCATCAGCTGGAAACCCAGCGGCGACCAAG
>JAITAH010000004.1 GCA_031284225.1 Dysgonamonadaceae bacterium
CGCATGTACTGTAATCCTTCCGGGTATGCGATTGAAAGGCGATCCGGAAGTAGTCTGTTCGAGAAGCGTTACGCTTTTGGGTATAAAAACCGATTTTAACGCCGTTATGGAAAAAGCGCTGCTTTTGATTGTTTCAAGCCCTTCCGGAAGAGTAACTGTTTCAAGTCCGGAAGACGAGAATGCAGAACCGTTGATCGTTTTGATATACGCTGGAACCGTAAAGGATTTCAGCGATTGGCAAGAAAGAAATGTGCTTCCCGGAATTGTTGGATAATTTGGCGGCAACTGTACAGACGCCAGGCTGTCGCAAAGCTGAAATGTGCTTGTTCCCCAGGCTGACAGGCTTGTTAAAGCGGAAAAGTCGGCGCTGACTAAAGCGGAGTAGGCAAACACAGAATTTCCGATGGATGTAATTCCTGCCGGTAAAGCAATGGTTTTCAAGGCAAGATTGCCATTAAAAACCTCGTTTCCTATGATTTTCAGGGAAGCGGGAAGATCGATGGCAACCAAAAATGTATCCCTGTAAAATGCCTGATTTCCGATTGTTTCCAATGTCGAATTGACCTCAAAGGACAGATTGGCTATTTTGGAATTGGAAAAGGCATTCGTTCCAATGGAACGAACCGAAGCCGGAATCTGAATACCGGTCAATGCGCCGTATTGGAACGCCTGGTTTCCTATCGCTTCTACACCCGGAAGGATGGCCGGCGCGGATAATCCTGCCGGACAAACGATCAGCGTATCCTGCGCTTTATTGTACAAAATGCCGTTAACGCTTGAAAAAACCGTATTTGCCGGGTCAACGCCTATTGAATCGCCGGTAAAATAAGCATTGCTGTTATACATAAAAGCGGTGATGGGCAGAGTCGTTACCGATGCGGGAATGATTACTTTTTTCAGTTTCTCCATTCCGGCAAAAAAACCGGAACTGATACTTGTCAACGAAGACGGCGTTTCGAAGTTAATCGCGCTTATGTTGACGCATCCCGAAAGCAAAGAGAATCCCAAAGAAGTCGTAGCTGCCGGTACCGTGAAAGACGTCAAAACGGCGCAATCTTGAAAAGCGCTGTTTCCGATCGTTTTTATCGAAGACGGAAGAAGAATGGAAACCAGCGTGCTGTCCTGATAGAAAACATAGTTTCCAAGACTTTTCAGTTGGGTATAAACGCTTAAATCCAGGGTAGTCGCCGTCAGATTCAACTGTTTCGCTAAAGCGTAATCGCCGATAGCCGTTATACCGGCAGGCAGCGAAAGTGATTTCAATTTGAGTTGTTTTTCAGGCGCAATCTCTCCGCCAAACATACTTCTAATTGCCGAGACATAAAATGAATATTCGGGAATAGTGTTCGCCGGATACGTTTTTTCCACGTCTGCACCGTTTGATGGATTAAAACCCGTACCGTCCGTTCCGGTATAGGCTTCAATAGTCGCCCCGCTAAGATCCAATTTTTCCAGACCGGACAAATCATTTCGAATCGTCCGAAAATCCTGGGCGTTAATCGCTCCGGTAACCGTCAGTTCCGTAATGTCCGTCAATGTGTAACTCGCTTCCAGCGTCGTTTTCAACATTCCGGCAGCAGGCGGATTTACCGCTACAGGGGCGGCTCTCCCTGAAAAAAAGACAGACAAAGCCAAAAATAAAAGAGAAAATTTTTTCTTCATAAAATTTAAATTTAAATTAAATACCTATTTTTTACTAAATCAAACAATTAATATTTATACACAAGATAAAAAACCTCTCTTCGAATAAACCGGAAAAGACATAAAAAGATGATTAATCTTTACAAAAAGCAAGCCTTTCCCGCCCATCGGAATACCGAAATGGAAAAATCCGAATATTAACCATGCAATAGGGTGTGTTTTCAACTGAAATAATTGCTTATTGTTCATAAATTAAACAACAAAGGTAGGTTATTTTTATATAAAAACAAGAGAAAAACAGGTTAATAAATTACGACGGCGCTATGGTAGCGGTAAAAGATTTTGGGATTTTATTTTTATGACCGGTTTTTATTGCGTTTTAATGTTCCAGGCTGTAAAATCGATCTGACTTTCTATTTCATGCTCGATGCTGTCGGGCAGTGCGGGAAAGAAATCAATACCGGTAATTTGTTGAATGTCTTCCACCGTCAGGGCATAGGTTGATAAGGGTTTACGTCCGCTTTCGTTTGTAAACAGAAAGGCAATGGCCGACCATTTACCGTTGTCGTTTTGCAAAAGCGCTTTGAAAAAAGCGTCCGGAATAGCCACTTTGTTTAGTCCGATTGTTTGGGGCTGTTCCGATACAATTGGGCCGCATACAACGTAGAGTTTTCCTTTTTGCGAGGCCAGACCCCGCACCTGTTCTTCCAGATTTTTCCAAACGCCGCTGTTCAGGTTATTGTTTTGCGGACAGATATTTGAGAGATAAAAAGACTCTTTCATTGCTTGTTCGCTCCATTTCATATCGCCGGACGGAACCATGTGCCCTCTGTCCCAACCCGAATTTTTATAATCGGAAGTAGTGGCCGAATGTTCATAAGCAACATCGGGATCCGGCAAAAAGGTATTCGAACGAGGCACAATACCTTCGGTTTCCACTTTGGTAAGTTCATAAGCCGCCCAATTCGGAATCTTCCAATCGGAATTATAACTTACGGTATAGCCGGTATGTGAAATGATTTGTTCCTGTCGGCCTGAAATTTTTGCAGGAATTTCAACTTTCTCAACGGGTGAATTTTCTGTTTCCGTTTGCTCGACGCACTGAGAACTGTTTATCTGCTGTGCAGGCGGGCAGCTAAATATTATAAATCCTGTTACTATCAGGATAATATTTGCGGTGATAAATTTGGAAGTCATACTCCTCTTTGTCATTTTTTATATCGGTATATTCGGTTGACCTTAATTTAGAACGTTTTTTTTTGTCAAATCGACATATTCCCTCTCTAAAAAATATTTCAGGCGATCCGGTAAGCGTAAAACGTTCGGGATCGCCTGAAAATTTACAATAACGCGCAGATATTAATTAAAGATGTAACGGACGCCAATTTGTAATTTCCAAGTTTGGGTGGTTACGTCGTTAAAGGGTGTATAAATATCTTTTATTTCTTCCTGAGAGAAAAAAGAGAAATAAGGAACTTTATCATCCGCATTACCCGCTATTCCGTCTTTATTTACACCTTCATACCTCAGAATTTTTCCTTGATTGGCGGCAGGAATCATTTCGTTGTTAACGCCCCAGGTGTTTTTCAACAAATTGCCGAAATTAAGGATATCCAAACTTACCTGCAATGTGTTTTTTGATTTACCGACTTTCACCGTGAAGTTTTGGGCAAAACGTAAATCAAAGCGGTGAACCATCGGAGCATAAGCTGCATAGGCATCGGCATATTCGCCTTTGTGCGCGCTCAAATAGCTGTCTTTTTCGAGGTATGCCCAGAAAAGGTTGGCGTCTTCCGGCGTTTTCCAAAGAATTTCGTCTTTTGTTTCAGGAATATAAATTAAATCCAGATTAAGAGCGTCGCCATTCATATCGTTTGTATAAGTATAGCTGTAACGATAGGGCGAATAACCTTGATAAAAGACGCCGATTTCGGAAGAAGTCCAGTCTTTCAAATAACTGAGATGATAATTGAAAGATGCGACAAAACGGTTGGGCGTAACATATTGAGAACATTGTACGCCATTGAAATTGGGGCCGTTGACGGTTGGAAGTCCTTGCCAGGCAGACGTGGCATTTGAACCGGGCATACCGCTGACTTCATAAGAAGCCGTATGAGTATAGGCTGCCATAACATCCAAATCTTTTACGGGCGTTGCATGGATGGTAATGTTTCCGGTATAACCATAACCTTTGCTGGTATTGGTTAATACGCCCAGTACGCCTACGTTTTTCTTATGGTCGGCGTCATAAGCGGCAGTGTTTGCATAATGTTGATAATTAGAAGGATAGATGTAACGACTATCCGGACCGTCAAATTGAGCGTATCCATTGGCTGCCGTTTGATCTTTTACATTATAGTTGGCCAATCGAATATCGTTAATATACTTTGTAAACATACCTTCAACCGTAACCGTCAACGGGAACGAAACGGGTATTTCATAATCTACGCCTAACGAACTTTTCCAAACCTGCGGCATTTTGAAGTTGGCGTCAACGCCGGCCATATTGCTTTGCAGCGTACCTTCTTCCGGGGAAATGGATTTCTTTAATCCAAGAACATCAACCATTTGATTTACGTCAGTCATCAATTTTCCGTTTGCATACATTTGATCTAATAATGGATTGCGGGATTTTACGTCGCCCACTTTGGCCAATCCATCTTTCACAGCCTGATCGGCGGAAGTATAATAATTTGTATAAATCTGGTTGCTTGCGCCTTGAATCATTCCCGAATTTTGGGGCATATTGGTAAAGAATACAAGCGGAATGCGTCCAGTGAAAAGCCCGCTACCTCCGCGAACTTTCAGCGTTTTATCGCCCAATATATCCCATGTGAAACCGATGCGGGGCGAGAATTGGAATTTTGCATCCGGCCATTGACCGGTATCCACACGTTTTCCTCCGAAATCGAGATTAAGGATTTCATTATTAGTCATAATATCGTTTAAGAAGAAGGTATTATCCAAACGCAATCCTGCAGTCAATTTCAAATTATCCTGTATATTCCATTCGTCTTGCACATAAGCGGCCAATTGCCCGAAAACCACTCTGCCGGCAGGACTTAGTTCGCCGTCATAGCCATAAGTAAGGGCAAATGCTTCGGGCGCGGCATTGTTCTTAAAATCGGAAAAGCTTTTAAACCGATAATATCCGGTTCCGTTACGCATATAGGAATTTAAAGCCGATTGATATTCGTAATTCAACCCGGCCGTCAATTTGTGCGCGCCTAAGTAGTAGGTGTAATTATCCGTTACGCTGAATACTTTATTGGCAACGCCGTTATTCCAGGTAAAAAGTTCGTAACCGGCCGTCATATAGGGTTTAAAGTTCGCGTTGTTGGTGGGGTCTAATCCGGCGGCTGCGACGTCGTCGCCATTCATAATATCAATGTGAGGGAACGGCGACGATTTACTGCCGCGCTGGTCGTTAATATCCGTATAAGTAACCAAAAACTGATTGCTCATGGCGTTATTCAGATGGGAATTCAGTTCCGCAGTAAACGATTTGACAATACTGCCCTGCGAATAAGTCGAATTCATAAACGACATACCGTCGATACCGATACGGGCAGTGCCGTTCAAACGATAGCCGGTATCGGCTGAATTGCCGTTGGGTTCAACCCAGTCGTCATTTTTAGTATAATTATAGCGTAAACTTAATTTATGCGCCTGATTGATGTTCCAGTCGATACGTCCTAAAAATTTGAGATTGGAAACGCCGCCAGGGAAATCGGTTGAAGATCCGGTATCATATCCGTAGCGTTCTTTCAATAATCGTGAAAATTCGTCCATATCCGATTGACGTGCATGAGAAATAAAGTTGTCGCCATTCGCTACGCCATCTGCCGACGCGCGCCAGTCGCTAATTTGTTCGGGGCTGCTTTCGTATTCGAAGTTGCCAAAGAAAAACAATTTGTCTTTAATAATCGGGCCTCCCAGGGTAGCGCCGTAAATAGTTTTTCCTTCTTTGGGGCGATCGCCTTCCGGCGTAAAATCGCCAATCGTATTTCCACGCAGATTTTGATTATGGAAGTATGAGTAAACCGATCCTTTCACTGTATTTGTACCGGATTTGGTAATTGCATTAATTCCTCCGCCGATAAAGTTCGATTGGCGAACATCATAAGGAGCGATTACCACCTGCAATTCTTCTATGGCGTCGATAGAAATAGGATTTCCGCCGCCGGGGAGGTCGGATGAAAGTCCGAAACTGTTGTTCAACCGCGCGCCATCCACCGTAAAGTTATTAGAACGACCATCGCGACCGGCAAAACTGTTGCCCGACGACGCATAAGGAGAAAGGCGGGCAAAATCGTTGATGCTTCTGTTGATGGTGGGCAGCAAACGAATTTGTTCGTTATTAACGTTGGTACTGGCGCCCGTTTTTTCGGTCGTAAATTTAGTCGCGAGTCCTGTAACCACTATTTCGTCTAACGACTGGGCGGTTTCGCTTAATTGAGCGTCCAAAACGTAGGTTTGGCCTAATTGCAAGTAAACATTGCTTTGTACGTAATCGGCAAACCCCAGATACAGGACCTCTACCCGGTAAGGTCCGCCGGTTCTCATACCTTGAATGGTATAACGTCCTTCGCTGTTGGTAACGGCTCCATAAGTCGTTCCCGACGGTTCGTGTACCGCCTTCACTGTCGCTCCTATGAGCGTTTCTTTACCATCGGTTACACGTCCGCTCACACTTGATGTTGTAACCTGAGCATAAGTTAATACGCTTACAGTGAACGACATCAACAATAAGAAAAGTTTCACTTTCTTCATACTTGTTATTTTAAATGATACATAAAAAATCTATATACGCTTGCTAATTTTCGACAAAAGTAATAATTTAATTTTAATTATTCTTAACGAATATATTACAAATTTTTAACAATAATGCGACAGTTATCAACATAGTGCGCGGAATGCACGGTGTACCGAGCGCTCTGCGCCCTCGGTTCCATGGGACAACATGTCAATAGAAAACCGATACGCCACATCCACCCTTTGTTCCTCCGGAACACAACCGTACCGCGTACCGTGCATTGCGCACCCTGCGCCTTATTCAAACGAATCGAATATCAACAACACAATAATAAAAACCAATTATCAACAAATTATCAACTGTGGCTCGTTGATAAGGCTTTCGCCTGCCTTGACTGGCGGTAGTATCTCATTTACATCTTCTACTCCTATTTTTATGTTCTTGCTTATAATTCAGGTAATTCTCCATCATGGAGAGCTATCGCTGGTGGGTGGTCGCGCATCTCAAATCTGACAGGAGCTACTACTACTGACCGGAACGATAATGGGTTGATGCAGGATGCCCGGAACCTTTTAAAATAAACTGTCCCAAAGAGTTCAACACTCCTTGGGACAGCCTGTTTGGTTCAATTATTACGCAACCGGCGTTTATAAACTCGGAATCTGTTCTTTACCGATATATTCAAATTCGGCAGGCGTTCCTGATGCGCCGGATTGAATACACTTCAACGTATGTTCAAAGTAACGGCGGTCTGACGAAGAATAATAATGTTCTATCCGTACTTTGAGCAATTGTTCGACGCCCGAAACATGGGTTTGTAAGTCCGGATAATTCACGCCGGCAAAAATCGGAAAAGCGATTTCCACGCGCCGGTCAAACAACGCCCATTTTTCTTCGTTGGTAGCGAGATTTTTAATTTCATCATCACCGTAGAGCGTGCGGTTATTGTCGAAAACAATTTCGCCGTAATAGGCATTGAAACCGTAATAATGTTCTTCGTTCACCCGTCCCGGATACGGATACCATTTGCCTTCCAGACTGTTGTGTACGTAATCAATGAATTTCTGGACGGCGTCGGTATTCACATTGCGTTTAATAGTCAATACAATCGTCGGATCGAATATCCAGCCTTGCGAAGAAACCACATATTGCTCGGTGCGCAGTTCAGACGTTGCCGTCGGCGTCCATTTACCTGTGGTAAACGTATATTTGTCGGCATAATTGGCGGAAGAAGAAATCCGGAAAACAACGGTTCGTTCATTCCCTTCCTGTGCAAACGGGAATTTTTGCGACAACAGCGCCGGCAAATAATTCGGGGCTTGCGCTGTGGTCAGATTAGTTAAACCCATAGCGGCGTAATCTTCCGGTTGCAATGCCAAGATGTTAGCGCTTGCCGCTACTGCTTGCCAAACGGTACCGTTAAATTGATAAACGGCGTATTGTACAGTGGATGAAGCTACGTTCATGGAACTTTTGTTTTCCGCCATTTTAATATTATCCAACTGATAAGTAGTAGTGGCTACATTTCCTATGCCATTCCCGGCATATTTGAAACCCACATACACTTTTTTGCCTGCATACGCCGAAAAATCCATTTCGCCGGAAGTCCGCAAGGTACCGTAGCCGCTTGCCGGTATTTCCGGCGATGTCGGGATGTTAAAATGACTGCTTATATCGTTCCAGGTTGCGGAAGCGATGCCTGTTTCCGTTCCATCGAAATTTTCGGATACCCATACGGACAATAAATCGCCTTTAAAATAACCGCCGGTAACGTCGAACGAGAGTTTCGGCGCGCTGCCGGCCGTCAGATCGATAGGACTGGTTATCAACCAAATCGTATTTTCTTCATTGGTGCCGTTGGACGAAAATTGGGCGTATTGGTTTCCGCTGGATATGTATATCCGGCATTGCCAGAATTTAGAGCCGGTTACATCCTTGTTGATCCAACCGGGAATATCGACCGGTACGCTCGATCCATTCGGAGTTCCTTCGAAATCGGCATAAATATACCGCACTTCGGCTACCGATACTTCCGGTTCTTTTGCCGAATAGTTGTATTGAACCACTGCATAATCGCCATTCACAGCGTCCTGTTTTTTGGCTGACAGTATGGCCGGAATTTGCGTTGCCGGCGATTTAGCGGGCGTCAATGCGGATACATAATTTGTAGCGCTTCCCCATGCTTGCTTGTAATCGTCGGCGGTTAATGTGTACGAGGGTTGCGAAAGCTTATCCAAGGTTGCATCGCGGTCGGACAAGTACGGAAAAGCGATTTTAGCCGACGAGCCTATATCGGCCGAATAATAAAGCTTTTGAAGCGCGTAGGGAATCAACCGGCTGGAGGGAATGACCGATGAAAACGCTTTGCTGGCGTTCAAAGCGTTTGCCAGCAACGAATCTTCGGAATTCTTGTTTGTCCGCAAAGCGGAGACAATGGTTGTTATGTCGGCGGATGTAATTTCGTATTCGTAGGAAGCCGTATTTTTAGGACGCGAAGTTTCGTCTAAACCGTCAAAATTGTCTTCGTTGTAATTGCAGGAGACTAATAAAGCCGCCGCCATCCATAAACTGAATATTTTTACTATTTTCATTGTTCTGTCGTTTTTTAGAAGTTAACTTTTAATCTCACAGACATCGTGCGTCCGAATCCGTAAAACACGCGGTAAGCCGTTTGCCAATCGTGGTTTGAACCATCTATCGCCTGGGAAATGTATTCCTGATTAAACAGGTTATTGATATTTCCCGATAGCGTCGAGCGGAATCCGCCCATATTAAATGTGTAACTTGCATTTAAATCGAACGTATTGTAATCGGGAATCATCCAGGGCGTATTAAAGGCTTTTTCGCCGCCGATAATCAAGTCGCTGGATGCGCTGAACGACCAGTCGGCGTAATTGCGTCCGAAGTAGTTCCAGTCGATGCCTGCGCGAACGCCATGCCCCAAGCGGAAATTAGCGCCTAAAGCAGATGTAACTTGTGCCGAACCCCCTTCTTTCACGCCGGCCAAAAGCAGTTTGGACGAGGCATGGTCTTCCGCTTGAAAACCCGAAGCAATTTCGTAACGGGTCGTTACCGGTTGCCCGTTGGAAGTATAATAATATCCTACCGGGTCGTTGTCCCATTTCCAATCGCCGATGGATAACATTCCCGACAATTCCAACCAGTTGACGGGTTTAGCGGTCAACTCCAATTCAATTCCCTGGTGCGTGGAATTTACGCCTTGCATATTGATAAGAGCGCGGTCGATGACAGCATTCGCCGTGGTAATTTCTATTTGTCGCGCCATGGTTTTGTCTTTCCATTCGGTATGATAGATATTCAAGTTCGCCGACAGGTAGCGTGAACGGAAACCGTATCCGCCTTCTACGGAAAAGATTTTTTCGTTAACGGCGTCCGGGTTGGTAGCGTTGCTGGTAGCCGACGACAAGAATGCTCCGCCTGAAAAGAAAGGCGCCCGACTGATGTAACCGATGTTTGCAAATACGTTATGATTGTCGGTCAGGTTGTAGTTCGCCCCGCCTTTCACGGTAAATCCGATCGCATTAACGGTTTCCGATTTAGCGTGCTCGGCGTCGTAATAAAAACGGTCGTAACGCCATTGCGAAGTGTTGTTCAACGAACCGGAAACAAAAGCGTTTAGTTTGTCCGCGTTGTATTCTATTTGTCCGAAAACGCCTTCCTGCACTACATAGCCGTCGTAATCGCGGTAAACCACATCGCCCACCGTCAGTTTTTCATTGACCCAGTTGGGGTCTAAAGCCGCCTTATTATTTTCAGGTTTTACCAAGGGACGGTTGCGGCTGTCGATATAAAAATCGCCGTTGTAAAGGTCGATAATTTCATTGGTATGCGTGCCGATATAATAACGTCCGTCTATACCGGCATAAAAATCAATATTTTCCGTCAGTTTACCGGTATAAGTCGAAAGCAATCCATACCATTTGTGCTGGTTTTTGGAAACCGACATAATCATTTGCGATCCGTTGACGCTGCTTTCGTTCAGTTCTTGAATCTTATCGTAAGCAAACGTGCCGTCCGGATTGCGGAAAGTAGTGTTCAGCGTTCCGTTGCTACTGCCATACCACTGGTTGGCGTATGTACTGCTGGTTCCCTGTCCGCTATATCCCCAACCATCGCCGATAGACAAATACAGCGCCGTACTCAAGGAAGAAGTCGGCGTGATTTGCCAGATATGATTTAACGAGATTTGCGGTTTATGGTATTTGTTTTTAGCGGAAGTTTTGCGTTCGCCGTTTTTTCCGAAACCATAAGTCGGGTTGTAACGGTATTCTTCGCCCGGTTCCATGTATTTTTTTACTTGTTGCCAGCCCTGAATAAAAAGTCCGTCATAGTTACTCCGCTGATTGTGCACTTGCGGCGCTCCGAAAGCGGTCAACGACAACTGTTGCGTTTCGCCCAAGCGTTTGGCCACGCTAAGGAAATAATTGTAACCTTCGAATTCGGTTCCTTGTATGTAGCCGTCGCCCCAAGTTTTACCGCCTAACAGCGTCAATGCCCAACCGTTTTTCAGCAGGCCCGACGATACGGTGAACAACGCTTTGTTGTAACCGTCGTTGCCGATGCCGTAACTGGCGCTACCGCCTTTTTTCGCATCAATGGTTTTCGTGATGATATTGATGGATCCGCCGACGGATGGCGCCGAAACTTTGGATGCGCCCAAACCGCGTTGTATCTGCATCGAGCGGGTTACATCCGGCAATCCCGCCCAATTGCTCCAATACACGCCGCCCCATTCCATATCGTTCATCGGGACGCCGTTGATCATAACGGCAATGTTTTCGGACTTAAAACCACGCAACTTCACTTGCGAATCGCCGAAACCTCCGCCTTCTTTCGTAGCATATACGGCCGGAGTCGATTTCAGGATTTCAGGAAATTCCTGGGTTCCCAATTTTTCTTCAATCTTAACCGGATCGATGGTCGAAATAGCGATAGGCGTTTGACGATCCACGGCAATTGACGCCGTAATCACTACGTCTTTGAGCAATACCTCTTCTTCCGCCAGGGTAATAACGCCTAAATCGCTTTTTCCGCCCACAAATACTGCAAGCGATTTGAAGCCTACATAAGAAAAAGTCAAATTGGCATTAGGCGCCACTTTTAATTCAAAATAACCATTTAAATCGGTAACCGTGCCGGCCGAGTTATCGGCGGTAGCTACTGTTACGCCCACTAAGGATTCATTTGTACCTGCGCTTACCACTTGACCTTTTACTACGGTTTGAGCCATCGCCGAGGAGGCTAAAACCATAGCTATGAGCAAGGAAGCAATCTTTTTAAATTCTTTCATTTGCATAAACATATATAGTTTAATTTTCGGTAAAAGTAAGAATTTAATTTTAAACGCTGTTAACAATGATATTACATTTTGTTAACGGAAGTCGAAAAGTTATCAACAGGTGGTCTATGTTTAATTATAAATATAATTGAGCAATGCGGCCAAATGTTCCGCCGCTTCTACTAAACTAATTTCCCATAACGATTTGTATTTGTAAATATATTCGTAAGATTTTCCGGTTTCGTCGGCCGAAGCATAAACGGTTTGCGCGCGAAGATAGATATTCCATGCCCAATCGAGAATTGTGAGGGTTTTGCCGTCGAAAGACGGGGTATTTGGCGGATAGATTCGCATCAAATGGTTGGCGTATTCGGTATAACTCAGTTTTTGGGAATCGATCAGGGCGCTGTCCCACAAACTGTGCAGATTGGTTGGGTTACGAAACCAGGTAATTTGTACGGTATTTCCGCCTCGGTCGCCGGCGTGTCCCAAATGCAAGGGACAGTGCATGTCGCCGACCAAATGAATCAACATCTTGAGCATGGCCGTATCGTTGGGAATCTGTCTCAAGTATTCGGTGAGCGTAACCGTCGAATAGATATTTTGCCCGTTATTCAGGCTTAAAGTCATCGAATCGAAGGCAGTGCGTGTAAGGCCGCTGTCGATATTGGTGTAATGCCAAGTCGCCGTATAATCGTAGGCAGGATCGGAACGTACTTCGTCGCCCCAGTTAGCGACCATAGCGATAGACGCATTGTTCAGAAGGGCATTGATGCGCCGTTTGGCCGTGTCGGTCAATTGATTTTCAGCAATTTCGCCGATAATACGATGGCCGGTAACCCCCCAAGAGTAAGCGGAAAAAGTATTGACAATTAAAAGACTGATAAGACCGATCCGTTTCAGTCCGGTAATCATTGTTTGTGTTGAACAGGAATTTTTCATGATAGTGAATTATTGATTGTTTATTTCTAATGAAACGATTTGAGATTGACCGGTATATACGACCGTATTACCGGATGAATATTCATCTATACCGACCGGACGCTCTTTACCGACTTTAACAATATGGAACTTCCGAATTTTTTCCATCATCGGAAATTCTCCTTTTCGATCGCCGATAACCAGGGTTTTATCCGTATCGTTATAAACGAATGGAATTACGGAATAGACGCCTTTTTCGTAATTGTAGTTTGTGCCTTCGTCTTCGTAGAGATTGAACGAACCGTCTTTTCCTTCATACACGTAAATAGTCAGATTAACTTGTTTTTGAGTGGTGTTTTGGATTATTTCCCCGACCGGGAGGATGCTTCCGGCGGCGGCATACAAGGGCATCTGCTGGTAAGGAGCCTCTACTTCGAGTTTTTGTCCGCCTTCGATCGCTTGCCCCGAATAGAGATCGTACCAGGTAACGCCTGCGGGAAAATAGACTTCCCGGCTACGCGCTTTATATTCATAGACCGGACAAACCATTAAAGCCGGCCCGAATAAATATTGGTCGCCGATATTCAATACTTGAGAATCCCGACCGAAATTCATTACCAGCGGGCGCATAATCGTGTAGTCGTTCCAATGAGCCATTCCCGCCAGCGTGTAGAGGTAGGGCATCAAACGGTAGCGCAGTTGGGTGTAATACAGCATCGTTTTGTATGCGGGATGATATTCCGGCGCAATATTCCAGATTTCCCGGTAGGGATACTGCCCGTGCGATCGAAACAGAGGTACAAACGCTCCGAACTGATGCCAGCGGACGTTCAGTTCGCGCCATTCTTCCCTGTCTTCGGAGCCTTCGGGAGCTTGTTCGTATCTTCTTTCTACGCAGAAACCTCCATTATCCATTGTCCAGTAAGGATTTCCGGATACGGCATAATTCAATCCCGCCGAAATTTGCGCTTTCATATCTTCCCAGCGGGAAGCGATATCGCCGCTCCAGATTGCCGCTGCATAGCGTTGCGAACCGGCAAAGCCCGAACGAGTGAGAAGAAAAATCCGATGGTAATTATTTTCATTCCGTTGTCCTTCGTAAATTCCTTTGGCATTCATCAGGGCGTAGGCGTTGAAGTATGCGGTGGAAGATCCCAATGCGGTTGGATTCATCAATGCTTTGCGATATTTCATGTCGGCGTTGGAGAGAATATCCGGTTCGGGTGCGTCCATCCACCACGCATCGACTCCTTTGGAATACAATTTAAGACTCATTTGTTCCCAGAAAAGTTTCCGGGCGTCTTCGCTGAAGGCGTCGTAGAACGAACCGATGTATCCGTTGCCGATCCAGTCGCGAATACTGTCTTCTACTGCGCGACGGTACATCCAGCCGTTACGGTCAAATTCTTTGTAATGTCCGGTGGGGTAATAGAACTTCGGCCATACGGAAATCATGAATCGGGCGTTCAAACGATGAACTTCGTCAATCATGTCCGTTGCATCGGGAAAGCGTTCTAAGTCGAAATCATGACTTCCCCAAGCGTCTTCCGGCCAATACGACCAGTCTTGTACGATATTGTCGATCGGGATTTGTCGTTGGCGAAATTCGTTGAGCACATCCAGTAATTCTTCCTGCGTTTTGTAGCGTTCGCGGCTTTGCCAGAAGCCCATCGCCCATTTCGGCATTATTTGCGCCTTTCCGGTAATGGTACGGTAACCGCTAATGACTTCGTCCATCGAATGACCGCTGATAAAATAATAATCGATCTGATCGCCCATTTCCGACCAGAACGACAATTGATTTTGTGTTTTCGGCGGCGTCGGACTTAACGCTTTCAAACTCAGATAAGAAACGTTGCCATCGGGTTGCCATACCATCCGGATTTTGTGTTTTTTTCCTTCTTCCAAATTAGCGGAAAATTTGTAGGAATTAGGATTCCATGCGGTGCGCCATCGTTCGTTTACTACCGGTTGATCGTCCAGCCAAAGGGAAATATATCCGGCATAATAGAGGATAAACCGGTAGATCCCGGAGGCTTGCGGTTGTATTTCTCCCTCCCAAACGGCGACGGAATTGTATAACGGAAAATCGCCGGGCAAAACTTTGATGGTTTCCAGGTTGTCGTAATTGATAATGCTGTCGCGTTTTTCGAGCAAAAGGCTATCGGCCGGCAGAAGCGTCCGGTACGTAACGGACAATGCGCCTTTTTTGCCGTTTTTGTCGTACAAGGTAAATTGATTTAATGGTTCGTAATCGCGCGGATCGCCAAATTTCGTCAACGAATAATTATCCCACAGCAGGCCATAATTATTATTAGATACGATAAAAGGTACCGATACTTTTGTATTGTACTGATACAGCGCTTCATTTTTTCCTTTATAATTAAATTCATCCGATTGGTGTTGCCCCAAGCCATAAAAAGCTTCGTTGTCGGGCGATTCGAATACTTGCCGCAAGGAGTAAGATTGGTAACCGTCGGCTTCCATGGGTTCGAACGACTTGCCGCCACCGGCATTTTCCGCTAAAAGAATATTTCCATTGGTATCGGCAAAAACGATTTCACCGGTTTCTCTGGATACATTCACCGAGAGGGTAGCGGTTTTCAGAAGAACTTCTTTTTCTTGTTGAGAATAAATCCATTCTTTTTTTAAGGTATCGGGATAAACGGCAATCAGGCTGGGCCTTGTCGAAAACGTATCGGACGGAGAAGCCGAAACGCGAATAATATTGTTGGTAACTACTTCTAATCGAATGGTTTTTACCTGATGTTTTCCGGACGATTTCAGGTGAATAACGATTCCGTTATCCAGTTTTTCGACCGTGGAAGAGGTGCAGGCAAACAGGCTTGTACCTAAAACGATTGACAGCGCCCAACGAAAAATAGCGAGTGTTTGTTGCATAAAAAATAACAGTGTTCTAATTTGATAGTGCAAAATTAAGCAATATTTTCATATTCTATTCTGCATTTTGCCAATAAAGTAGTAACTTTGCACCCGAATCCTCAAAAGTATGGCAATATGAGTGCACTCGAGTTAAGTGAACAGGAGGTCTTTCGCCGTCAAAGTTTGGAAGAACTACGAAAGAAGGGCATAAATCCTTATCCGGCGGATGCGTATTCCGTTACGGCTTATTCTACCGATATAAAAGAAAAATTTGAAGACGAGGCTCCCCGTCGGGAAGTGTCGATCGCCGGCCGGCTGATGAGCCGCCGGATCATGGGCAAGGCTTCTTTCGCCGAACTGCAAGATTCGGAAGGACTCATCCAATTGTATATCAGCCGCGACGACCTTAGTCCGGGCTAAGATAAA
>JAITAH010000017.1 GCA_031284225.1 Dysgonamonadaceae bacterium
GTGGGGCTAAACGGATTGAGTACCGAACAGGAATTTGAATACCCGGCGTATGCCAACTATTTGAAGGAACTCGAAAACCGCCTTTCCCCCGAAGCCCTCGAACGGATGCGGCAAGATCATTTTTCACCTTTTCACGACCCGGCCGGCGACAATTACCACTATTTCCGCGGTTCGGATTACGATCAGCAAGAAATGTCGATTCTGGGACGTTACAAACATTACAACGGAACGGAAGGCAACTCCGCCAATGCCGACGACACGAACGAAGATTACAATACCGCTTCCAAAATCAGTCCCGACGTAGAGGATATTAACCAGGATAATACGCTGAACGAAAACGAAAAATATTTCCAGTACCGCGTATCCATCCGGCCGCAGGATATGGAAGTCGGACGGAATTTCATCGTGGACAAACGAATCACGCATCCGAAATTAAAAAACGGCAAAACCGAAGAAGTTACTTGGTATCAATTTAAAATCCCCATCCGGGAGTATGAAAAGATTGAAGGGAATATCCGCGATTTCCAATCCATCCGGTTCATGCGGATGTTTATGACGCACTTCCCCGATTCCGTCATCCTCCGGTTCGGCACTCTGGAATTGGTGCGGGGCGACTGGCGCGCTTATACCAAAGACTTGTCCAATCCGAATCTGCCGCCGGCCGGCGATGCAAGCATCAGTATTTCAACGGTCAATATCGAAGAGAACGGCGACAAAAAACCGGTTAACTACATCATGCCGCCGGGCGTAAACCGGATGACCGATCCGGGTCAACCTCAGTTGATTCAGGAAAACGAGCAATCGCTGTCCTTAAAAATCAATCGTCTTTCCACGGGCGACGCCCGCGCCGTTTACAAAAACGAACGGTTGGATACCCGGCAGTACCGGCGATTCCAAATGTTTGTCCACGCCGAAAAAACGGAAGAATCGACTGAAACGCTGGCGGACAACGAACTTTCCGTCTTCTTACGCCTCGGTTCGGACTATAAAAATAATTATTACGAATACGAAATTCCGTTGAAAATCACGCCGCCGGGCGCTTACAACGGGAGCAACAACAGCGATCGAGAAATCGTCTGGCCCGGCGACAACATGTTCGATTTTCCCTTTGAATTACTGACCAATCTGAAATTGCAGCGCAACCGCGAAAAACGGAAAGACGGTTCTTCCGTCAGCTACGCTACGCCTTATTCGGAATACGACCCCAACAAACCGATGAATAAGGTAACAATTGTCGGCAACCCTACCCTTTCCGAAATCAAAGTAATTATGATTGGCGTACGCAACAATTCGCGCTACCCGCAATCGGCGGAAATCTGGATGGACGAAATGCGCTTGACCGAATTTAACGAAGACGGCGGATGGGCAGGCAATGCCAATCTGTACGTCGCCCTTTCGGATCTGGGGTCCGTCAATTTTGCGGGAAGAAAAGAAACCGCAGGTTTCGGCAGCCTCGACCAGGGCATTATGGACAGGAATCTGGACGATAAACAATCGGTCAACCTGACAACGCAAATCAATATGGGCAAGTTTTTCCCGGAAAAGGCCAAAGTCAGTATGCCGGTGTATTATTCGTACCGGCAGGAATTAGTCAGCCCGAAATACAACCCCTTAGATACGGATATTTTGTTGAAAGACGCCTTAGACGCTGTGGAAACTCAGGCCGAAAAAGATTCGATACGAAATTTTTCTATCGATAAAGTAGTGAACCGTTCATTTGATATTAATACGCTGCGCGCCAACATCGTCAGTAAAAAGCCGATGCCTTACGACCCGGCCAATTTTTCGATCAGTTATTCGTCCAGCGAAAATTATACTCAGAATGCGACTACGGAATATGAGCGGCAAAACGATCAGCGATTGCTATTCAGTTACCTCTATTCGCCGTTATTCAAACCCTGGAAACCTTTCGTTCAATCGAACAAAAACAATAAATCCGCCCCGATCAGGCCCAGTACGCCGGCGGGAAGCGCCAAAAAGACCTCTTCGTTCTTCAATGAACTTGAATTGGGCTATTTGCCCAAAAGCATTGCCTTTAATTCGGATATTACACGGAATTATTATGAGTTACAATTGCGCGATTTGGGTAATCCCGGACAGAACATGATTCCGGCTTCGTTCCGCGAAGATTTTTATTGGAACCGGACGTCGGCCATTAACTGGGATTTGACCAAAAGCCTGCGTTTCAATCTGAATACGGGAACCGACGCTCGTATCGACGCTCCCTACGTACAGGTGAACAAAAAATTCAATCTAAGCGATTACGAATTATGGAAAGATTCGGTATTGACAAGTATCCGCAATCTGGGAACGCCAGTGGCGTATAACCAGCGCTTTTCGGCTACTTACGAATTACCGTTCCGGAACATTCCCGCCCTGAATTTCATTACCGGCAACTTGGTTTATAACGCGCATTACGATTGGAAAAGAGGAGCCGCCGTGGAAGGCGATTCGATAGAAATGGGCAATACCATTACGAACGAACGAACGTTGGAAGTAAGCAATGTTACTTTCAACTTATCGAATTTATACAAGAAAAACAAGTTTCTCGACGAAGCCAATAAACGGTTCACGATGAAAGCATCGCCAACCGTCGGTAATTCGACCCGACGAGCTGCCGCACAGCAAGCGGCCGAGGAACAGAAACGAAAGGCTTCCATTGAACAGCAAAAAAAGAAATACGAGGGCGAAGTACAACTGAAAGTCGATTCGGTTACGGTGGTCAAGCACTCGTTAAACAACAAACGCATCCGGGTAACTGCCCGCGGCGCCAACGGGAAGCTATACGTCATCAGTTACAAAGTGATCGATAACAATTCGATACGTATCAATAATCAAGATTCGGCCAAACTCCATCTTACCGTGGCACAATTACCGCCGTTGGACGATGAATGGTGGTACAAAGCCGCTCAAGTAACCGCCCGCGGCTTGATGATGGTGCGCAGTTTCAGCTTTTCCTATTCCCAGACTCAGGGTTCGATGATACCCGGCTTCCGTCCCGCGGTCGGCGATTTCTTCGGACAAGGAAACACCGACTTCGGCCGGGCGCCGGGATGGGATTTTGCCTTCGGATTGACGGACGAAAATTACTTGAGTCGCGCTTTCGCCAATAACTGGTTAGTAACGGACAATCCGAACAACACCACGCCGGCCATGTTCAACCAAGTAACCGGTTTTAATATGACGGCGATTGTCGAACCGTTTACAGGCATGAAGATCGATTTGACTGCTCACCGGCAATCCATGGCTCAGAATCAGGTCGATTTCATGTATGCCGGTATGCCCAACCGTTTTTCAGGCAATTTCAATATGACAACCGTGGCGCTCGGCTCGGCTTTTGAAAACAGCAATGCCGCCAACGGCTACGCTTCCAAAGCCTTTGAAACCTTCCGCAACAACCGCGAGGCCATCGCCGCCCGGGTAGAAAAACGGTATAGCGAAATGGGCGTTCCCGGAACGGTAGAAAGAAATTCGGCCGATGTGCTGATTCCCTCGTTCATCGCGGCATACACCGGGAAAAATGTCCGGAACGTCGGTTTGGATTTCTTCCCTTCGCTTCTGAATCTTTTGCCCAACTGGAGTATTACTTACAACGGACTGATGCAAATACCGTGGTTCGGCAAACATTTCAAATCGTTTGCCATTGAACATACATACCGCTGTCCGTATTCCATCGGCTCTTACGCCTCGTATTCCAGCTGGACGGAAGTAAGCGACGGCGTCGGTTACCTCCGCAACATGACGAACGACCAGTTAACGCCGTCTTCGCCTTACAATGTAATGTCCGTCAGTATCATAGAAGCGTTCGATCCTTTATTCCGCATCAATTCCGTATTTCTCAACAACATGAATGTGAAAGTAGAATACAGTACGTCGCGGAACATCAACCTGAATCTGGCTTCTTACCAGATTATCGAGATTTCTCAAAAGAAGTTCGGCGCAGGCTTGGGTTACCGTATCGATCGGTTCGACAAGATCATTCATTTCCCGAAAAAGACCAACCCTAATTTCAACAACTCCCTGGTGGTTTCGGCCAATATTTCCTACCAGATGGATCAAAGTCTGAACCGGAAAATTCAAGACGGTTTTACGCAGCCCACCACCGGCCACTCGCAACTGACGGCCCAGTTGACGGCCGATTACACATTGAGCAAGATGATTGGGCTACAAGCCTTTTACGACCGGCAAATCAGCCGGCCGCTGGTTTCCTCTACGGCTTTCCCGCTGTCGAAATCGTCTTTCGGAGTGAGCGTTAAGGTGAATTTGATGCAATAAACAATCTATATGCCGAACTCTTGATGCAATTCCGGTATTTCCACATCCCGGAATCCCTTTTTCAGCAGTCGCTCTTTAAATTCCGTTTGCACGTCCGGTTCGCCGTGAACGACAAACACCCGTTTCACTTCCGACTGGTCCTGACAGGAAAGGTATTGACACAAATCGTTATAATCGGCGTGGGCGCTCATGGAATCGATGGTGCGGATATCGGCTTTCACTCGGTAGGGCATTCCGAAAATATTGACGGTTTCGGGGCGCTGTTTCAGGCGGGCGCCCAACGATTGCGGTTCGCAATAACCGATAATCAGCACCGTATTCCGCCAGTTTTCGATACCGTTGGCGATGTGGTGTTTAACGCGACCGGCTTCGGCCATCCCCGATGCGGAAATGATCACCATCGGCGAATAGTCGCTGTTCAAAGACTGGGATTCCCGTTTGTCCGCAATGTATTTCAATCCTTTGAAATAGAACGGGTCTTTGTCTATCTTGAATAATTTCTGCAACGAACGGTTGAAACATTCGGGATGACGTTTAACTATATCCGTTACTTTGGTGGACATCGGACTGTCTAAATAATACTTCAACGCAGGCAGCCGGCCGGATAATTCCAAATCGTTCAAGGCATACAACAATTCCTGGGTACGGCCGACGCTGAAAGCCGGGATAATCAGTTTGCCTTTTTTCCGGATACAGGTTTCTTCGATATTTTTCGCCAATTCCTCCGTATAAGAATCTATAGCGCTGTGCAATTTATTCCCGTAGGTCGATTCGATAATGACATAATCGGCTTGCGGAAAAGGCTGCGGCGAGTGCAAGATCGGATCGCCGTAACGTCCCACATCGCCGCTAAATGCAATCGTAGTATGTTTTCCGTCTTCCGTAAGCGTAAGGTAAACGGTGGCGCTGCCGATAATATGCCCTACATCAAAAAACTCAAACCGGATGTTTTTATCCGCCTGTATCGCCTGATAATAAGGAACGGGAACAAAATGCTCGATGGTCTTAAATACGTCTTCCTCCGTATATAGCGGCTCCAGCAAGGGACGGCCTTCTTCCCGCCGACGTTTGTTCAGGAAAGCAATATCCTGCTGCTGGATATGCGCCGAGTCCTGCAAAATCACTTTGGCCACATCTATCGTTGCCGGAGTAGCATAAATCTTGCCGGTAAATCCCTCTTTCACCAAGCGGGGCAACAGTCCGCAATGATCGGCATGGGCGTGAGAAAGGCATACGCAAGTAACTTCCGCCGGATCGAAACCGAAATTACGGTTCAGGGCGTCGGTTTCTTTCCCCATTCCCTGATACATCCCGCAATCGAGCAGGATTTTTTTACCATTCGTCAAGGAAATCAAATGTTTACTGCCGGTTACTGTCCGGGCGGCGCCGTGAAAAGCTATTTTCATGAATAAATGATTAGGATTCCTGATAATATTTGTTGCACCAGTCCAGAATATAGTGGACTTGTTTCATACTGTCTTGTACGATTTCCGAAAGCAAAGTTTGCGCGTTTTGAAGGTAACGCTCCGCTTCTCGAATAGGATGTTTCAGGTCTGCCGTAATTAATTTGTTTTTTACTGTAAATACAGATTATTAATACCGTGCAAAGGTAAAATTTGTTTTTTGAAAACCAAACCTTTTTTCAATAAAATAACGGCGTAAAATCCTCGCCGTTCACCGGCAGATAGGTTCTGAAACCGAGTTGTTCGCCCATTTGCACATTGGCCGCCCCATCGTCGAGAAACAAAGTTTCGGAAGGAATCAGGCCGGAATCGGCAATCATCTTTTGGAAAATCGCCGGATCCGGTTTCACACATTTCAGTTGATACGACAGATAGAGTTTATCGAAATATGCATCCAGCGGCTTTCGGTCGGCCGAAAAATCCGACGACAGCGCCCATTCCATAATCACCGGATTCGTATTGCTCAGTAAATACAAACGATAGCCTTCGGCGTTCAACCTCTCCAGCAGGCGGAGTTTGGCTACGGGAACGTCCTTCATAAAGCCCAACCAGCCGGCGTCGATGGCTTCCTTTGACGCGGAGGAGCCGGTTTCCTTCCAAAAAACTTCGTAAAATTCTTCGCGCGACAATTTACCTTCTTCCAATTCCAGAAAAATACCGTTTTGATGATACGGATTCAGCCGTTCCGCCGCATCCTTTGCACCGGCTTCGACGAAACGGCGCACCGCCTCGTCGCGGTCCAAGGTGATAATAACGCCTCCCAAATCGAAAACGAGGTTTTTTATTCCCGTCAAATCTATTTTTCGCATCCTGCATTGTGTTTTGAACGGCAAAGTTACATGAAATTTCCGATTACACACAAGTTCGCATTAAATTTCCAATTACGCACAAACGGAAAAATAGACAAAAGAGGAAGAAGATATTTTCATTTAACCGGATTAAAACGCAATGCGAATCGGATATGGGCGTATAGGGATTTGCCGACATTCCATGGTTGTGAAACGCCTACGGCGTAGCGGAAAGATCAACCGAACCTCTGCTTTAGGCATGTTTTATGACATGGCTGTCGGTATCTTTATCAATAAAGACTTCAATAATGCGTTAATTGCCTTTGATCGGCTAATGATGAAAACCTGTGAAATCATAAGACCGGATAGAGCTAATCCCGGAAATCATAAAAAGCTGCAATATGGGTTAAAGAAAAACAAATCCTCCGCATTCCGTCCCAAGTAAATCTCGTAATCGCCCGCACCGCTTTGCCATCCGTTTTGGCCGTAGTATTTCAGGCGTTCGTAAGGAACGTCCAGGGTGATTTTACGGGTTTCGCCTTTTTTCAAAAAGACGTTTTCAACCGCTTTGAGTTCTTTAACCGGGCGGGTGGATTCGCCCCAAAGTTTGCGGAAATAGACTTGTACAAGCTCTTTCCCATCGTAATCACCTGTGTTTTTAAGCGTTACATCAATGAAAATCGTATCTTTCCCACTGCGGATTTTGATATTCTCATAATGAAAAGTAGTGTATGAAAGTCCGTAACCGAAAGGATACTGCGGTTTATAATCAATGTCGATATAGCGGCTCGAATAATTACCTTCTACATCTACAGGCGGTCGGCCGGTGTTTTTCCGGTTGTAATAAACCGGAATTTGCCCTATGTGTTTGGGAAAACTCATTGGCACGCGCGCCGAAGGATTGTACCGGCCTTCAATGATGTCCAAAATGGCGTTTCCACTTTCGCTTCCCAAATACCATGCATACAAAATGGCGGGAGCTTTTGCAGCTATTTCGTTGAAAATCAACGGACGACCGGCCAATAAAACGGTAACTGTGTGAGGATTCGCTTCGTAAACTCTGCAAGCCAATTCTTCCTGAACGCCGGGCAAATGAATATCGCCGCGTGAACGGGCTTCTCCACTCATTCCGAATTGCTCGCCCAATGCCAAAATCACCAAATCGGCCTCCTTTGCTGTTTTGACGGCTTCTTCAAAACGGCTTTTATCTTCACCTTTAAATTCGCAACCTTTTGAATATGTAACTGTTGCGTTTTGGTAACGGTTTTTCAGCGCATCGAGTAAAGTTACCGCAACATGGGTCTCAAACGCAACCGACCAATTGCCATCCATATCGGCTTTGGAATCGGCCAAAGGCCCGATAAGAGCGATTTTTTTCGGTAATGTTGCAATCGGTAAGAGTGCTCCTGCATGTGCGTCCATGTCATTCTTCAACAAAATAACCGACTTCCGCGCCACATCAAGTGCCGCTTTCCGATTTTCTTTCGAAAGAATTTCGGCGGATTCTTTTTCGGGAACACAGTATTTATAAGGATTATCGAATAATCCGAGTTTGAATTTTTGTACCAAAACACGCTTTACCTCGCGATTGATTGTTTGTTCGGCAACCACGCCCTTTTCAACGAGTTTTTTCAAATGATCAATATAACAATTACTTTCCATATCAATGGTAACGCCTGAATTAATTGCTTGCGCAGCAGCCATTTCCCGGTCTTTGCTGTAACCGTGCGCTACCATTTCGCCTATCGAACCCCAATCGGAAACCACCAGGCCATTAAAACCCCATTCATTATATAAAGTATGGTATAAAAAATGATTAGCCGAAGATGGAACACCATTAATATCATTGAACGAACACATAAACGAAGCAATTTTCTCATCGGAAGCGGCTTTAAAAGGCGGTAAAATCACGTTTTGCAAAGTTTGCATCGACATATCAACGGTATTGTAGTCGCGACCACCGATAGCCGCCGCGTAGGCTGCAAAATGTTTGGCGCATGCCATCAATTCCAAGCCGTCGGAGAACGGCTTTTGATAGCCGCGCACCATGACCCGCGCCACTTCGGCAGCCCAGTAAGTATCCTCGCCTGCGCCTTCCATCACACGCCCCCAGCGTGGATCGCGGCTCACGTCAAGCATTGGAGAAAAAGTCCAATGAACGCCCGATACAACCGATTCGCGAGCCGAGACCCGCGCCGCTTTCTCAATAACTTCGCGGTCGAAAGAGGCGGCCTGCGCCAACGGAACAGGAAATACCGTGCGATAACCGTGGATCACGTCCAAACCAAATAAAAGCGGAATTTTCAGGCGAGACTGCAAGGCCAGCGCTTGAATTTCCCGCGTATTTTGACTGCCTTTGATATTAAGCATTGAGCCGATTTTTCCGGTTTTAAGCAGGTCGATTTTATTTTGGTCGCCGCGCAACATCGGGCCTGTTTGCCAGTTGCCGGAAAGCTGATTAAGTTGCCCTATTTTTTCGTCCAAAGTCATCAATACGAGTACGGAATCGGCTTTTTCTTCAATGCTTTTCGGCTTATTTCCGGAGATTGCTGATTTCGGTGCGGTTTTTCCCGCCCAATTATCCGTCCGGAAAGGCGTTACAGGTAAACCCTCTGTATTCAATAAATTGGCGTCAGGATTATTTGCCCAGGCATACCGCACAGCTACGGGATTTGGAACATTGGGGCTGAAAACTACGATTTGATCGCCGTCTAACTCAGCTTTCGCCCAATCAAATTTCCGGTCGTTTCCGGCAATCGAAAATCCGCGCAAATAGCCGAATGTATCATCAGTCTTTAATTTTGAACCGTAAAGATTAAATGATATAACTATCTTGTTTCCAATTATTTCAGCAGATTTATATACCGGACTTTGAGATACAATATCCGTATCGCCATACTCGTTGTGAAATGCGTGTAATGCCAGCCGTTTGCCAACGTCTTGTTTATTAAGCGGATGAATGGAACCGGCATCGCCAATATCGTAAATCACCGCCTGTCCTGTTTTCGGCAAAGCAAGCGCCATTGTTTGCGCCTCACGAAGTTCCGCCCAATCGCTTTCCACAGGCTTTGCAGGATGCGGGTATAAATTAGCCAACTGTACCCAATAAAACGGAAAATCATAACCCCAATGCGTCCGCCAACTGTTAATCATCGCAGGGAAAAGCGTCCGATAAGCATAAGCACGGCTCACATTGCTTTCGCCCTGATACCAGATAGCGCCTTTGATGCGGAAGTTGGTAATCGGGTTTATCATCGTGTTGAACAAACAGGAATACACCATATTCGGACTGATTTCCAAGACTTTATATTTCGTATTGGTAACGGATTCCTTGTATTTCCACGTTCCTGCAAGCGAAAAAACAGGTGTTTTTTCACCATCCTGAATTTTCAGGAAAATATCTTCGGCAGGACTCCACATTCCACCGCTGCTGCCATTGTCGGTAATGCGGACGGTAATCGTGTTTTTACCTGCTTTTAACAACCCTTTTTTAACGGGATATAAACGCGGTACATCCCAACCTGTATTTTCACCCAAAAATTCGCCGTTGAGCCATGCTTTGTCCGCATCATCAATCGTTCCCAAAGATAAAACGGCGGGTAAATTTTCGTATTCTTCCGGAATATTTACCGTATATTTGAACCAAACTTGTCCATCAACGAGCGACAATGGTGTTCTACTCCATTCGGCAGGCACAGGAATTTCGCCCCAACCGGAAAAATCATACAGGTTGGAAAACCATTTTTCTTCTAAAGCAGGATCATTTGCCATCGCCTTGTTAAATGCCTCGCGACTACCTTTGTTTTCGTTGATGTAGGTTTCGATATTGTTCATTACTTCATCGTTGTACGGTTTCATTTGTAGGGGAGTTGCTTGCAAGGCCTCTACTGTATTGCCGTCCATCCAAGTTTCAATGTCGGTACCGCCCCACGAAGCGTTGATAATGCCGATGGGAACACCGAGTTTTTTATAAAGCTCGCGAGCGTAAAAATAGGCGACGCCCGAAAAATTACCCGCTGTTTCGGGCGAACAAACTTCCCATTTGCCCGAAAGATTCTGTTGAGGCTCGTTTTTGATACCTTTCGGCACTCGGAACGAGCGAATTTCAGGATAATCGGCGGCGGCAATTTCCTTTTCCGCATCGGCCGATTGCGCCACCGTCCATTCCATATTCGACTGTCCGGCGCACAGCCATACTTCGCCAACGAGAATGTTTTGGAATTTTACCGATTCTTTTTTCGTTTTGATTTCCAAAATAAACGGCGCGGATGCGGTTTTTGTGGCGGGTAAAACGACTTCCCACGAACCGTCTTTTTGGGTTTTGGCAATGGCGGTTTTCCCCGCAAATTCTACGGTGATTTTCTCTCCGACCGAAGCCCAACCCCAAATCTTTACAGGTTCGTTTTGCTGAATAACCATGTTGTCGGCGAATATGCCCGACACACGTAATTGCGCCTGCAAAGAATTGAGAATTAAAAATTGAGAGTGGAGAATTAATAGCGCGATAATAAATTTTGTGTGTTTCATTTTAAATTATTTTTCCGGTATCAGCAATACTGCATCTGCCGTTACTATCCCGTTGGCGCCTTCGTTGGAAATTTCAATAAACGACTGATTTCCTTGTGGAAAGCGAAAGTTTCCGATAAAGTACCATTCGCCCGATGTTTGTCCTTCGACAATCATTTCGGCGTTGTTGGCCGAAATCTCGTGGATTTGTTTTCCTTCGAAAACTTCGATGTGCGTATTGCTTGTGCCTCCTGTTTTTAAGAACGGAAAAAACACGTAAACATCGTAGTTGCCTTCCACTTCGATTTGCGGAAGGTATTTAACGGATTTCTTCACGAGCATGACCCGAGTGGCGAGATAATTTGCACCGTATGCTTTCCACGAATCATTAATCAGTTCCCAATCGCCGGTGAGAACTACGTTTCCGGAGTTGTTGTCTACTAAAATTTCGGGTTGGCTACCGTCTGCTAACGGATTATTGCGGAAAATCCCGTTAATTTTTTCTACCGAAACGTTTTGCACAATTTCCTTATTATCAATACTCAGACAGGCAGCAATTGCCGCAACTTGGCCGAGCACCATAAACACAGGCTCCATCCGGATAGACCCGTAGGCAATATGCGAGGCGGAAATGCAGACAGGCACTAGCAAATTAGTACATTCCTTCCGTTTCGGAGTAATGGCGTGATAAGCAATTGGATACGGACTGAAACCTCCGACTTCAACATTACCCTCGTTTTTGACCATTCCGCCCACAACGTGGCGATCACAGTTGTGCGAATCCATCGTGTAAGCGGCGTAAGCAATGCCATCCGGCGCTGTTTCGCGTCCAAGGCAGTGATGTTGCGTCATTACCGTTTCGCCGAGCATACGGCGGGCTTCGCGCACATACAGTTGCGGCGACCAGTGGTTGTTGTTCGTGTATTCGTCTTTCGGATACCCCCATTGCAGCATGCCTTCACGGATTTCCTGCGGAATACGTTCATCATGCCCCACAAAATAGAGCAAACCTTTGGTGTAATCCTCATGAAATTTCAGTATTTTGGCGCGTTCCTCATAGCCGGCTTCGGGATAATTCCAGTTTTCGCCGATTACGTCGGTCGAGAAGCCGCCGTAGTTATTGATATCGGTTTTGCCGTTGGGCATTCGCGTCCAAATGAAAACGTCCGTGAATTTTTTCCACTCATATACTTCTTTCAGGCGCAACATTAACTCATAACGGGTTGAATCGTAATTGTCGGGACGGGTAATGGGAATGCTGTTTCCGGGAACTTCCGTCAGGCAAATGCGGTAATTGTAGGCTTGTATCTTTTTATCGCCTGTGCCGTTTGGCGACGGAGGTTCGGGATTGATGCCGTACAGCAACCCGCTGGTACTGTCGCCTTTGATTTTGTAGGGGTCGATACCGTCGGGCAGCTGGTGTCCGTTCAATTTTTGAACGCCGTTGTAGGTTTCGCCGTAAAGAGAATTGTCTTCGCGTCCAACAGTGTAGGAAACACCCGCTCGCGCCATCAAGTCACCTTCATAGGAGCAATCCATAAAAATTTTAGCACGAATGGAAACAGAGGTTGCCGTTTGGGGTTTTGAAGATTGCTCCAATGTAATTTCTTCTATTTTTTTACCCTTTACATCGGCGCTTACAATTCTGTAGTCATACAAAACTTCAATTTCTCCTTGCTGAATATATTCATTAAAAATGTTTTCGGCAACATGGGGCTCAAAAGTCCACTGTTCGAGGTTGCCGTAGTGTGTTCCAAGCCGGCGGTAGAAATCGAGCGCCAATCCCTGCACAACGTATTTGTTGCCGATATCGGTAAAACCCAGTCCGCCCGACGACATTCCGCCCAAATGAAAGCCCGGCTCAACGAGCAATACCTTTTTCCCTGATTTCGCAGCGGTATAGGCGGCAATCACGCCGGCCGAAGTACCGCCGTAAATGCACACATCAACCTTCTTTCCGGTAGATTTACAGGAAATTTGAAAAAGAAAAAAAATTGCGAAAAATAGAATAAAAGGATTCTTCATTTTTTATCTTATTGAAATTGAAACCCCATAGCTTTGAAATCTATTGTCGAACTACTGCCGCCGGCAGCTTTTACATAAATGCCGACGGTAACTTCGCCGCCCGTTATGTCAAACGAGAATGTACTCTGCCGCCATCCGCCGTTCGGCAATGTTGCCGGACTTCGTTGTTCGTTGCCGTTTTTGTCAATAGCAATCAGCCAAACGCCGTCTGTTGCCGGTGATGCGCCCGGCCGGCCGGCAAACTGGCCGCTGAGCGTGTAATTTCCATCGGGTATGTTGATCAGTTTTTGTGTCAAACGACCTTCAAAGCCGGTCATCGCCGTAATGTTATTTTTCACGTAGTAAGCTCCTGCGGGTGCGCCGGCCACAATGTACTGGTCGGTTGCCAAGCCGAGCAATCCTTCCGTCCCGCTTGTTTCCCAATGCGCCGCTGAATTATTGATAAACCAGCCGTTTTGCAGCACTTCGCCGCCAGCCTGTTTTACGTTGACGGTAACTTCCGGAAGTCCTGCCGGTTTCACAAGCAAAGTTGCTGTGCGCTGCTGAATACCGTTTGGGGAGGCGGCGATTTTAAAACTTTCCGTCGTAATATCCGACACGGTGCACCAATCCTGCAAAGATTCAACGATGTATCCCACGTTGCCGTTGACTTTTACCTGCAAGGAGCCGCCCGCTTGTGCAAAGGTTTTGTTGCGTTCTTCCGCTTCAATAGAAAAATGCGGATCACCCGCAACCTGCGTAATCTTGATGCGGTAAAAATCGAAACCTACTGCCGCCACTACCACTTCGAAACTGCGCTCCGTAGCAAGCGTGTTAGGTAAAACGGAGAAGGAAAAGCCTTCGGCGGTTTTTTCGCCAATGGTGCACCAACCGGGATTTTCCGACATGGGTACGTAATTGTCGGTTGAAGTTACCGGTACGAAATATGTATCACCTTGGTTGCCGACAGATCTTGATTGTTCAAAATCGACTTTGAACACTTTGTTTTCTCCTGCAGGCTCAGATTCGCATGATGCAAACAAAATTGCTGCAAGAAGAGTTAAAAAATATACCTGTATTTTCATATTATTATTGAATGATGAATTATTTTTGAAAATTATTTTCCTATCGCTCCCACATACTTGATATGCATTACATCGTTGCCGAGAATATCCTTTGCCGCTGCACGGTCAAAGAGGAATCCGTCCTGAAAGACCTTACTTTCGGCAGGACGGAAAGATGTCGTTTTACCAAAACCGTCCGGCGAATTTGGGAATGCGATTTTCGGGTCGTAACGCAAAGCCTTACTGTCGATGGTGTATGCGCTGCCAACTTGAAAAAACAAGTTGTTTTCAAACAAAACAGGTTCCATATTGTGCTTGTCGAACGCGCCGGTACAAGGTACATCGGCTGTAAAAATATTGTTGTAATAGTGGAAATCGTGCGATTTACCGGCATTTGCCCAGTCGTCGGTAAAAAGGATTTTCGGCGTAGCAGCGTTAATTATAACCAGATTGTTATAGACTTCCGTTTTACCAACGCTGCTTGAAACGGTCATCAAACTTCCGCGATATGCGCCTTCATTTTTATAAAAAATATTGTTGCGGATAATCGTTCCCGAATGGTCGCCTTCTTTGATGTTACAAAGCAGGATACCTCCACCCTTGTTGTGATGAACGTAGTTATACTGCACAAGCGTATTTTTGCAGGCAATATCCACGTCAAGCCCCTGACCGTCGGCGCTGCCGTGTGCGAGCCAGGTATAAGCCGCTTCATTGAATTGCATTGTGATGTTGGTGCAGCAGTAAGGCCAAAGTCCTGCACTTGCTTGACCGCTGCGTCCCAAGAAATTGGCGTGGTAACAGCGATTGTGGTCAATATAGGAATCGGTGCAGCCCATCATAATCAGGCCGTCGCCGCCCGCGTAGCTGATGTCGTTGCCTTGCACAACCACTGTGCGGTTCGGATACCAGTTTTGTTCATCGCTGATGTAGCCGTTCAAGCCGTTTCCGGGCTTGTCGCGCTGTCCCCATTTGGCGGTAATGAGAATGGCGCTGCGGCACACCTGCTTGATTTCATTGTTGGTGATAAACAAATTTTCGTACCAGCTTGGTCCTTGTCCGACTGTCGTATTTGTTTCGAGAATAATCCCACCGTATTCCTTATTTGAAAAACGGTCTCCGGGGGCAATTAACTCTACATTAATTGTTTCCGGGTCAACTCCTTCAAATGCAGCATGGCCTGTCCAATTCACCGCTTCTATTCTGCAACCGGTAATTACCATATTCCGGAATGCGCCTGTGCCTTTGAGCCCTGTCTGTACGCGGATTCCACGCGCTCCCGTTGGGTTAGTCACGCGGATATTGCAAAAACGGATGTTATCATCTTGAATAAGAACGGCCTGATCACTTGTTCCGTTGATAGTCGCGCGTTCCGTTCCGCCGTAAATATCGAAAATAAACGGTTTTTCAGGAGTTCCCGCGAGGTTTTTCAGCACTATATTTTCTTCAAATGCAGCACCACTTTTCAGCAAGACTTTGGTTTTCGGACGAAACAGCGCATCGCGGGAGAAAGTAACTATTTTTTCCAAAGTTTTGAACGGCGTGCGTTCGGAAAGTCCGTCGTTATTATCGTTTCCGGTTGCAGGATTGACGTAATAAACGGTGTAGTCATTTTCGTCAACCGCCTGAATAGCAGGAACTACTACCTCATTGTCGTAATTGACATGCGGGGTTTCCGTGTTGTTGCCGTTGTTGCCGGACGGAGTGGCCGAGTCGCTGCACGCCATCAACAGCAAAACGGGAAGGAATAATATATTTTTAAACGATTTCATATTTTTTCTAAATGTGACGGCTACGGTTGGTCCGTATAACCGGGATTTTGTTTAACAACGCCTTCGGATTCGAGAATATATTTGACCGGAACCGGCAAGCGCACTTTGTACAAATCGCTCTGACTTGCAGGATATTGCGCTTTAGAGTCGGAGACAAATACGCCGTGACGGATTTTATCCTGACGAGCCAAACCTTCTGCCATAAATTCGTGTAACCGCTCGCGCAAAATTGCGCTGTTGAACGCGGTCTTATTGGCCGTTTCCGCAGCAGTAAGCGCGGGCAAATGTACGCGGGCGCGAACTTCATTTACCAACCCGATAGCTTCCGAAGTGGGTGCACCGGTGTTTTCGTTGATACATTCCGCCAACGACAGCATTACATCCGAAAAACGATAAACGATGTAATCGACCGAAGCATATTCGCCGCTCTTGCGTGAATCATAACTCGAATCATCTACTTTGATAATGGCGGCGGCATTGGTCAAAAAGCCCTGTCCGCGTTCTGCGTTTTCGCCGGTGATGCTGGCGTAGTTGGTTACGATATAATTCAAACGGTCGTCGCCCGGCTCGAAAGTGTCGTAGAAATGCCAACTCATTCCGAAGGTAAACCAGCATTGGCGATCATCGCGGTAACGCACCGGCCAATATTGAATCATGGTGCGGTTTTGCATACCATCGGCCAGTCCGCAAGGGATGGCGTGGACGATTTCCTTGTTACGCACGTGCTTATCGTCGAATATTTCGCCGTACCGGCCGGTGTAGAAATCGAAATTATTGCCACGTTCGGCATAGAGTTCACGGGCGATTTTTTCCGCTTCCGCGAAATTCTTATCCACCATATAAAATTTGAGTTTGAGCATTAAGGCCAATCCTTTCGACACGCGCCCCCAATCGCCATTTTGTCGCATCGGCAAGCCGCTTTCGATCGCATCGTCTAAATAAGCATGCATAATCGCCATGTATTCCTGATCGGAAAGACGGGGAATAAACACTTTTTCGTAAGGATGCGCCAAAGCATCGTCGGTAATGAGCGGAACGGGGCCAAACAAATCGTAAAGGATAAAACCTACCCATGCGTAAACAACTTTTGCCTCTGCTACCGCTTTGGCTTTCAAAGCATCGGAAACGGGCGCCGCTTCAATGCGCTTGATGGTTTCCAGTATCGAAGTCAAACGATTGTATTGTGAATACATACGCTCGCAGAAATCTTTCGCATAACCGTTGCCCATTGTTTCACTCCAGCGGTGCTCGTAGTATTGCGGATAACCGCTTGCATCCGCCCAACGGCTGCCCATTGTGCCTGCCATCGCATCCGAAACCACTGCGTAACTGTATTGGTCAACGCCATAAAAACTGCCGTAACCCATACGGAACGGTCCGTAGTAAAGTCCGGTCAATGCTTTTTCTACATCGGCTTCGTTACGGAAAAACTGTTCGGGGTAGATTTCTTCATAACTTTCACGTTCCAGTTCACAAGCGGAAAAAGTCAGAAGAAATACCCAAATCATTGCTATTGATAATCTATTTGTTCTCATGTTATTTATATCATTAAAATTTTACATCTAATCCGAAGGTAAATCCTGCCGTTGAAGGATACATATATACGTCATATTCAGGATCATAACCTTTATAAGGCGTCAGAGTAAGAATGTTCTTTACCGAACCGTACAACCGTACCGACCGGGAAAACGTTCGTGTCAGATTTTTCGGCAAAGTATATCCCAGAGTGATATTGTCCAAACGGACGAACCATGCATTTTCCATAAAATAGTCGGCATAACCCCATTGTGAACTCGTATTTTGCGTAAAAGCGGGAACTTTCGCCGTAGTATTGTTCCACGTAAAGCGATCGGCGAAATACGGATTGGTGTTCGTACCTTCATAAGGTCCGTAGGCGATATTTACCAGATAATCGGTGTTTTTATACACATTGAATTTTCCGTACATATACACATTCAGGTCAAAATTTTTGTAAGTAAATGTATTCGACCAGCTAAAAGGCATCGGCGTTTTGTTGTGGATAATCACCAAGTCGGCATTGTCCAATTTTCCGTCAGGTTCGCCGAGATATTGCGGACGGCCGTCGGCATCGCGTACGATTTTCCCGTCAGTATCGTAAAGATAACCGTTCATATCTTTGATTTTTATACTTCCGGGCTGTGCACCAGGCATGTGCGGAATGACTTCTCCGGGCATAATCAGACCATCGGCAACATAGCTCCATACATCGTTCCAGTCGGCATTACGGGCAGGTGAATTAATATCCAGAATTTCCGACGGATCGCGCTGTGAACAGTAATCGCGATAGTAAGTGAAAGTAAATTGGCTGCGCCACGAAAAATTCCTGCCTTTGACCAGATTTCCGTACAGCGAAAGGTCAACGCCTTTTGTGTTGTCGATGCGTTCGGTATTGTAATTCAACTTGTTGATTTCGTGGAACGACATCAGATTTTTTTCACCGATGCGGTCATAAATAGAACGCTTATAGACGTCAATGCTTCCGCCGAGCTTGTTGTTAAAAAATCCGAAATCAAGGCCAATGTTGTAATCGCGCTGACTTTCCCACGACAAATCGGGATTACCGAGTAAAGCCAAACGCACGCCGGAAGTCAACTTATTGTTGAAATAATAGTCGGATCCCGGCCGATAGTAAGTTTGCGTTCCCGTCAAACTGCCTGCGTAACCGGTTATACCTGCGCCTGCACGCATTTTCAGGTTTGAGAGCCAAGCCAAGTTATTTTTCAAAAAACTTTCTTCGTTGATGCGCCAAGCTACCGAAACGCCGCCGAAGTTACCCCATTGCCTGTTGGCTGCAAAGTTCGACGAACCGTCGCGACGAAAATTGGCTGTCAAAATGTAACGTACTTTGAACGAATAGTTTAAGCGCGAAATAAACGAAGCGTTTTGCGCCGTCGAGCGACCGGAAGCGAGTATCGGTTTTTCATACGTTCCCAATTCGAGGTTGTGCCATTTCACGCCGTCGTAGGGGAAACCGCGGTTTTCGCCGCTCAGACTTTCGTTTTCCGTTGTCTGGTATTCCCAGCCTGCCATCAGGCTAAGGTCGTGCGCTTCGGCGAATTTCCAGTTGTAAGTCGCCACGATGTTCAGGTAGTAATTGCTTAAATTATTGTCCACGATTTTCGCCACGCCGCCGCCGTTCAAACCTTCCTGCGTTGTCATCGGGAAATAGGCGCCTACGGTGGCGAATTTGCGGTCGTAACCGACAGTCGTTTTTACTGTCAAGCCGTCTATCGGCATAATATCTAAATAGGCGGAAGTCAAAAGATTGTCCTTTTTGGTTTTCATTTGCGCTTCGAGAATCGATGCGGGATTTTGCGACAATCCGTAGATTTTTCCCAAGGCGAAATTTCCATTTTCATCTCTAACAGGAATAGTCGGGTCGTATTTACGAGCGGCCATAAACAGCGTTGTTGAAGAGTTAGGCCCCGAAAACGGTACGTCGTCGGAATTGATTTGTGAATACGAGGCCGAAATTCCGCCTTTGACGTATTTGCTGAAAGTCTGGTCAAAAGCAATACGTCCAGAAGTACGCGCATAGTCGTTGTTTTTTACAATTCCTTTATTTCCCATGTGACCCAAAGAAACGAGGTAACTTGCCATTTTCGTTCCGCCGGCAACGGACAGGTTATGTTCCTGAATTTCGCCTTGCCGGGTAATGGCATCGTACCAATCCGTTCCGCCCGTAAAATTGGCGATATCATCGGCGGAATAGTTCCACTTTTGCCCTGCCGCTTCGTAAGCAGCCTGCATTTCTTCGATGGTGGCTTTCGGTGGCAGCGTTCCCCAGGGATAGTAGCCTTGGTTTTGCATCCAGCGTTCCAATTGCGAGTCGTTTGAAGCTTTCATATAGTCTATCGGCTTCATTACTTCGGGCTTTTTGGCAATCCATTGTGTTGTGTAATTGGATTTTAGTGAAACATTCAGTCTTTCGTCCGTCGAACCGCGTTTGGTGGTAATCAGGATGACGCCGCCTGCCGCACGCGAACCGTAAATGGAAGTTGCCGATGCGTCTTTCAAAACCTGAATATCCAGAATATCATCCGGATTGATGTTGTCCAAAATGCTTTCCTTATCGCCCTTTCCGAAATTCAGCCCGGTTCCCGGCTCCCACATCGTACTGACGGGAATACCATCGACAATAATCAGCGGTGATGCGCCTGCTGCTGCACCGCGAATCTGCATCCAAACGGCTGCTCCGGGTTGATTGCTGGTTTGTGTAAAAGAAAGTCCCGGAACCTGCGCTTTCAGCATTTGTGCAACGGTGATATTGCCTGCTTTCGGTAAATCATCGCCTTTGACGGAGGCTATCGAACCGGTCAAATCGCCGCGCCGTACTGCGCCGTAACCTATAACGACCACTTCGTCGAGCAGTTTTTCGTCTTCGGTGAGCAAAATCTGCAGGTCGGTGCGATCACCCAATCGAACGTCGCGGTTGTCGTAACCGATGTATGAAATGCTGAGTATTTGTCCGGGCAGCGCTTCAATCGCAAAGTTGCCATCTACATCAGTAACAGTGCGCGTTTGTGTACCTTTGACGTGGACAGTTGCTCCGATAAGTCCTTCGTTGTTTTTATCCGTGATTTTCCCGCTGTATTTTTGGGGTGTTTGTGCGGGGTCGGATACAATGACAATTCTCCGGTCCTGAATTTTGAACGTGCAGCGTGTATCTTTCAATACCGCTTTCAGGGCGTTTTCGAGCGATTCGTTGTTGACATTTACCGTAACAGTGTGATTGACGTCAATCTGCGCCTCATTGTAGGCAATGTTGAAATCTGTTTGCTTTTCAATTTCGGCAAAAGCAGTTTTTAACGTCACCGGAGAAGATAATGTAACTTTTTGATTTTGAGCAAAAACTGTCGAGAATCCGCAAATTAGAACTGCGAAAGTTAAAAGCAGTTTTGTTCTCATACTTTTAATAAACAAGTTTTTCATTGGATTTTTTTTTGTATTTGTAGTTTATTTTTATAGTAATACCCAATTAACGTGAAAATCTCATTGGTTTTTACAGGAATTTTTTTATGCTATAAAACATATTTAAACGAAAAAACGCCGAAAGGCGTTGAATTAAGGATAACACCGGTCGCTTCGCTTCGCCGGAGGGAGGATGATCAATAAATATAAATCGCCTTATCTTCAATCTTATAGCGCAAGTTCGGCAACAACAAACGCATAATCGACATAAATTCATCAATGCTTTCGTCGTTTGAAAATTTCATTGTCAGGCGGTCGTTGGGATACCGGCTGGTGTTTAAATAGACATGCAAACCGTATTTTCGCTCAATAATCCGGGCGATTTCTTCCAATGTACTTCCCTGTACAACCAAATTTCCTTTGATCCAAGCGATTGCGTTGCTTACATCAACCTGATTTCTGGCGATAAAATGATTTTTCCGTTCAAACGATAATTGCTCGTTGGGCTGCAAAATAATGGATGGAGAATTGTCCCTGAAATTGATTTTCACTTCGCCTGATTTCAGCGTGGCGGTCGATTTTTCATCATCAATATAAGATGAAACATTGAAAACGGTTCCCATTACTTCTACATCAAAATCCATTGTTTTTACCACGAATGGCTGTTTTGGGTTGTGAATTACGGAAAAATAAGCCTCGCCGTTGAGGTAAATATAGCGTGTTTTGCCGAATTTTTCAGGATAAATCAGCATACTTCCCGCATTGACGGTTACTTTCGACGCGTCGGGCAGAACGACTGTGCGCGTTTCACCGTTGGGAACGGCGCATTCTACCAGCGACACATCTTCTACTTGCCTTGAAGTGAGCAAATAAGCGATTGCAGCAGATGAGATCATCAAGGCAACCACAGCCGCCCAGCGCAAAAGTTTCGGACGGAAATCAACTTTGACGCTTTTTGTCTTTTGCGGTTGAATAATGGTTCTGAGATGTTGTTTTACTTCTTCAAACGATTTGTATTTTCGGGCGCTCGAATAATCCATCCACACGTCATACAACACCGAATTGAACAATATTTCATCTGTCTGAAGAAACAATTCTTTCAGCGTTAAAAATTCGTCGCGGCTGATTTTTCCTGCGAGTTGCTTTTTCAATAATATTGTCAATTCTTTCATTTTACAAATCATCCATTCATTAGTAATACAAAAATAAAACTGAAATCTCACTGATTTTTTGAAAAAATCATCAGCAAAAGAAAACAAAAAATAACAACGCAAACGATAAGTCTTTCATTTCTTTTCTCAAAACAGCGATGGCGGCCGAAAGGTAATTATATACGGAATCTTCGGTAATATGCAATTTGACGGCAATTTCCGAAGGCGTATAGTTTTCTTCCTTCGACAGTTCAAACACTTCTTTCTGGCGTGGTGTAAGTTTCACTTTTGCTTTGACGAGCGCAATCCGGAATAGTTCAAAATCAAATTCGCTGTTGTTTTCCGTTAGTTCCGCATCTTCACAATGGAGCATATAATCTTCAAACAGCGGGTCGTTCCATTTCTTTTTTACATCGTTGAGAAGCGAATTTTTAGCAATTTTGAACAGCCACGCCTTGAATGAAAGTTCCGGATCCAGCTTTGCCCGATGCAGCCAGATTTTAATAAAGGTATTCTGAACGATTTCGCGCGTGTCTTCGTGCGAGCGAATCAATCCGAAAACATAACCGTACAACAAATGATAATATTCGTCGTACAAAACCTCAAAAGCTTTGTATGAGCCGTTTTTCAAGGCTTCTATCTGTTGTTGTTTTCCATTCATCCGGTTCATTTAAATGATACGTTGACAAGTTACAAATTTAACACAAATATTTGAAGTAACCCGTTGGCGGAATTAAAAAAGAGATAAAATAATTAACAAAAAAGTTGTGTATCAATAAAATAAGTATTATATTTATAGTGTAAACGTAAATATAATTTATAAAGAGATGCACAAC
>JAITAH010000052.1 GCA_031284225.1 Dysgonamonadaceae bacterium
CGACGATTCCCCGCTATTATGACGACGATTATACGGTTCGGCGCAAATTCGATTACGGTATTGCAGGCGGTATGGGACTGGAAATCCGGACGGGAATCGGGAATTTTATTTTAGAGGGACGGTACTATTACGGTTTGTCGGACGTATTCAACAATAGCCGTGCGGATGTTTTTCAATCTTCCCACAATCAAGTCATTGGCATTAAATTGACATATTTGGTGGAGAGGTGAACCTTTCGTTGTCGGTATTAAGTTCCCAGCAAACTTGAATTAATTCCTTGCATTTCCCGTTTTCGAGCAGTACAAAATCACACTCTTTTCTGTTTTCTCAGTACATGCGAACTTAAATCGGGTAAAGAGAGCAAGTCTTCTCGCTGCAAACCGCTGTCGGAAGATAACAAAAATTCTTTTTGTTCCTCAACAACCTCCTCTAATACAGTTTTTTTCATGTCTTATTCAATCTTATTCCATTACAAAGAGAATAAATATTCCATTAGTAATAGAATATTTATTTATTCGCCGGATTCGTTCTCTTGGGGCGAACAGAGAACCGCCGTCAATACATACGCCTCTTTCACAATATACCGGATGTTGAAATTTTGCCGTTTTTCCGTTCGCGTTTCGTGCGCCGTAAACTCTCCCCATTCCCCGACGACCGGTTCGAAGGGATGAATATGCAGTTGCGATTGAAATTCAATATCATTCTCATTCAGATATTTAAACAAGGTTTCCTTTGCCGACCAGTGCAACAAAAGATGAATCAACGGATGGCGGTTGGAAAGGTTTTTTTCTTCCGTTTCATTCATAAACCGACTGCGAATTCTCTCGACACGGGGCGAAATGTGTTCAATATCAATGGCCACCGGATGCTTTTCGTCCAACGCAACGGCGGCATAGCCTTTGGTATGACTGATGCTGACGAAATAAGACGAATCCGCCAAATAAGGTTTGCCCGAATCCGTGTAAAGGATTAGCTTCTCTTCCCCCAGCGTGTTTTTGAGCAATACTCTGATTGTCAACCATTCCGATTGCCGGCGCGGACTCATCTTCGCAAGCGCCGGCGCATACCATTCCGGCCGGTCCAATTGAGCCAAGAGCGCTTCGGGCGTTTTCGTAATCGCTTCTGTTTGTATTATCATACGTAAAAATAATTTTTTTTTCTATCTTTGTCTGCAAAAGTATAAAATATGTCGGAATTATCCCCTTTAATTGTTGATTTAGCGCTGATTTTGGGCGTCGCCGGAATCCTTTCTTTATTGTTTAAATGGTTAAAACAGCCGGTGGTTTTGGCGTATATCGTGGCGGGAATAGCGCTTTCGTTTATGATTTCCAAGACCAGCCCGGAACGGGAAAACATAGAAACGTGGGCAGAAATCGGAATTATTTTTCTGCTGTTCGGTCTGGGACTGGAATTTAGCTTCAAGAAATTGATGAAAGTGGGTTCTACGGCATTGATTGCGACCGTTATTATTGTCGTTTCGATGATTGGACTGGGCTATCTGACGGGACTTTGTTTCGGGTGGTCGCACATGACCAGTTTGTTTTTGGGCGCCATGCTCTGTATGTCGTCCACAATGATAATTATCAAAGTGTATGACGATTTGCATTTAACCAATAAAAGTTTTGCCGGAATCGTGCTGGGCGTGCTGATTATTGAAGATCTGGTAGCCGTGCTGTTGATGGTCTTGCTGTCCACCATAGCTGTCAGCCAGCGCTTTGAAGGCATCGAGATGCTGTTCAGCCTGTTTAAATTGATTGCTTTTCTGCTGTTCTGGTTTTTGCTGGGCACTTACCTCATACCCACCGTTCTGCGGAAAATGAAACGGTTTTTCAACAACGAAACGCTATTGATTTTTTCCCTTTCCCTCTGCCTGGGAATGGTGTATTTAGCCACCCGCGCCGGTTTTTCGGCGGCGCTGGGCGCGTTTATCATGGGTTCCATCCTGGCTGAAACCTTGGATTCGGAACGAATCGAAAAAATGATACTCCCCATCAAAGACTTTTTCGGCGCTATTTTCTTTGTTTCCGTCGGAATGATGATTCAGCTATCGACGCTGAGCGAATACCTGCTGCCAATCTTGATTATCAGCCTCGTAGTGCTTCTCGGACAAGCGCTTTTTGCTACGATCGGCGTTTTGCTGGCCGGACAGAATCTGCGGACAGCCGTTTCGTCCGGTTTCTCGCTGACGCAAATCGGGGAATTTTCTTTCATCATCGGAAGCCTCGGAATGGCGTTGGGCGTGATTGAAGTTTCGCTCTACCAGATTATCGTATCGGTTTCGGTGATAACGATTTTCCTTACTCCCTTTGTCATGAGGCTGGCCGATCCGGTTTGCCGGTTGCTGGAGCGGAAACTCCCGGAACGATGGCAGAACTTCCTGAATAAGAATGCGTCCGGGGCGCATCCGATGAATCAGAACAACCTTTGGAAACGATTCCTGCACAAATTGCTTACCTATACGGTCATCTATTACATTCTTTGTATTACAATCGTCTTTTTTTCCTTGCGTTACGGAGCGCCGCTTCTTCAACGCTACGTGCCGGGGATAAAAGGCAGCCTGATTGCCGCCGCCCTGATTTTGTCGATCATTTCCCCATTTTTGCGGATTATCATTGTTTCGCAGGACGGTTCGATCGAATTTCTGCGCCTCTGGAAAGCGAATAAATCCTACCGGGGACCGTTGATTTCGACCCTTGTTATTCGCGTGCTGCTTTGTGCCGGGCTGATCATGTATATTCTTCTGCGCCTTTTCCATACCCATTCCATAGTCGCTTTTGCGCTGGCGCTGGGCATCTTGCTGCTGTTTTTAGCGTCGCGTCGCCTGCGCAATCAAACGATTAAGATGGAACGCCGTTTCCGTACCAACCTGAACGAAAAACAGCAATACGAAGAATCGAAAAAGCCGGTTTCGGCCGGATTTACCAACCATTTACTGGAAAGAGATTTGCACCTGTCCGATTTTCGCATCCAGCCCTATTATTCCATTGTAGGAAAGACGCTGAAAGAGTTGCAGTTCCGACAATCCTACGGGGTGAATATCGTAACGATTGTGCGCGACGATTTGCGCATCAATATCCCGAACGGCGAAGAACGCATCTACCCCAACGACCACCTTGTGGTGCTGGGAACCGACCAACAAATGGAACTTTTCCAGCGCCGGCTCGAAGAAAAGAAAAAGAAATACGTCGATTACCAAGACAAACCGGCCGACAGCGTTTGCCTGCAACAAATCGAAATAGAACCCCATTCGCATTTGATTGGGAAAAACATAAAAACGTCCCGCATCCAGGAAGATTACGACAGTCTGGTTGTCGGTATCGAGCGCGACAACGGTTCGATGCTCAATCCCGGATTAGATTTGATTTTTGAAGAAGGCGATATCCTTTGGTTAGTGGGAGAAAATGCTAATATTCGGAAAATGAAAGCCATGCTTTTATAAGATTCCTTGCAAAAAGCTATTCGGTTATAGAGCCTTCTTGTCAATAGAAACCGGCATTATTTCGTCCGCCGTAAAACCTCGTTAGAGGTTGCATGTTGATTCACCCGGCGACCAACGCAATATGCATCGTAAATTTGTGTGTATGGATTTGCCGGCATCCATTGTTGTGCAACGCCTACGGCGTAGCGGTTTCGTGTTCCGTTCATCATTTTCTATTGACATATATGCCGCTACGGG
>JAITAH010000060.1 GCA_031284225.1 Dysgonamonadaceae bacterium
TTAATTGCTTTGTATGGGGCTACGGCAGGAAAAGTGAGTTTGCTCAAAATTGAAGCAACAACTAATCAAGCTGTTTGTGCTGTAATGCCGTTTGCTAAAGTTCACACATTATATCTAAACTTCTTTCTGTCTGATTTATATAAGTATCTTGTTAATGTCAGTTCCGGCTCTGCGAGAGACAATTTATCACAAGAACTTATTAGAAACTTGACTGTTACAGTTCCCGAATCAACTCAATTAGAAAATTTTATAAGAGGAGGCTATCCGAATGTCAGGCAGTCTCCTCCAATGCCCTGTACTGTGGTCGGTCGTTTTTATCTTCCGGAAACGACTTTCGCCACTCTGTCGCCGGCGGCAACGATAGAGATTCCGAAAACAGGTTCAGGCAAGAAAATGATTGTTTTCCAGCTCCTTGCCACTCCGCTGAAAACGGTTTGTCCTATCACGGTAGAGATGCGGATTTTTTCTCCTGCCGCAAGCCCTGTTACCGTTAAAACGCCTTTTGAAACAGCGGCTTTCAACGGACCGTCTGTCCTTTTCGGCGACAGGCTTCCGGTACTTCCGGCACGAACGCGCTTTAAAGTACAGCGTGTTTGAAACAAATTCTCAATAATTCATGGCGCAAGTCCTTTGGCCAAAGGGTTGTAATCGGTTTCCAACAAAGGAATCACCCAGGTTTGTTTATTTTTTTCTTCCGGGCCAAAATTTCCTTCGCAGGAAGCCAGAAAATTACCGCCTTGCGCAAACGATTTGTGTACGATCCGGTCGCCCCAACGTTTCGTCATGAACCAGTCGAAACCTTCGCCCCAAAGCTCGATTTGAGACATAAACTTAATTTCGTTAAACAAATCTTCGCCGGTTTTTGTACAGGCGTAAGCAGGATCCCGCTGGGAATCTTTTGTTAATTCAACCAGCAACTGTTGCGCACGGGTTTCATTGCCCGACAGGTATTGGGCTTCCGCTTCAATCAAATACATTTCGGAGGAACGAAAATGATTCAGATAACCAATTCCCGGCATTTCGTTGCAAGCGATCTTAAATTGCATATACGTCCATATTTTCTGAGTGGGAGTAAGTTTGGGGAAGCGGGCATGAGCTTGATCAATTAACCCCTGACCTCTACTGTCGCTTCTAACCCCCTTCAATACCTCTCCATTGAGAGGATCGAAGGCGGTAGAAGGATAACCGGCAGGATCCAGGAATAAACCTTTACGAATATCTGTCGCCGGAATTTTTTCATAATAATCTTTTACGATTCGCTTACAACCGCCGGATGTTGACGCCGTCGAATAGCCATTGTATGCGATATACGAATGATAAGCATACCAGGATTGATGTTGTTCCGTATTGCTGTAACTACCCCAAATCCATTCCCGATTCGGATTGCAAAAGCCGGATTGATATTCGGCAACGGTCATCAACGGATAGCCGATACGCGCACTTACAGACATTTTGATGGCTGTTTTGTAATCCAATCTGTTGATGGCTGCCCGAGCGTATGTGGCATAAGCCACATTGATATTCGGCGTCCAATAATCGTCGGTTGCCCTTGTCCATCCGGACGCTTGAAACAAACGGATAGCTTCATCCAGGTCGCTATAGATTTGCTTGTAAGTATCTGCCATAGTGGATAAAGGAATCGGTTCGGCAGTCGGTTTCAAGCGCAACACGATACCGGGCGTAGCGCCGTTATTGGAATCCGTCCACCGGTATCCGTACAGTTGTACCAGCATCGTGAAAGCGTATGCGCGATAAGTAAGCGCCTGCGCTTTAATCCGCTGCTTTTCGGCTTCCGGGCCAAGGGCGGCGTCAATATTCGCCAGAATACTATTCGCATTACTCACTAATTGATAATAATATCGCCAGGGAAACGAAGTATAGTCCGAAGCGGAATTTTCGTGATAACTTCCGGAAGCGACATTCACGCCAATTCCATAATTACTGGTTCCGGAAGCAGTAACCGTATTTCCCGGATAAATGCCATACGCCAACTTAATGGAACCCTCTCCGCCGCCATATTGTTGCGGATATTCTGTGTTGCGCACCATAATTTTCGCTAAGCCATTGACAGCCATAGCGGCATTTTCCGTTGTTTCAAACACCGTAGCAATCGATGTGTCTTTGGTAGGCGCGGTATCCAGATAATCGCTCGAACATCCCGAAACATTAACAAGTAACAGTATCGAGATCGTATAATTTAATAGCTGTTTCATAATTTTATTTTTTATATTCATTAAAAATCCACTTTGATACCCATGGAAATGACGCGGGGCGCAGAAGCCTGATTGGCAATTTCGCCATTAAAAGACATTTGCGAGTTCAATCCTTTGCGGGCGGAAAACAAATGCAAATTTTCTGCGGTAAGATTTACCCGGACAGCCGACAAATCCAAGCTTTGAATCCAGTTTTTCGGTAAAGAATAGCTCAAATTGATATTCTTAAACATCAAATAAGAACCGTTGATCAGCCATCGGTTAGATACGGCATTGTTATCTGAACTGTAAGTAGGATCTAAAATAGGAGTAGCGTTCCGATCGATCCGGTTGGGAGAATCGGCCGTCATTTCTGCCGGAACACCATTCCACGATTTCAAAACATCTTTGTGGAATGCGGTGGGAAGCGAACCTCCCATTTGCATCAAGTCCCGATAGGGATCGTCCATCACTTTGTTGCCCAAACCATAAGAGAACAGAACGCTCAAAGTGATTCCGTTATAATTGGCTCCGGTAGAAAAAGTACCCGTGAGTTTCGGGATGGCCGATCCTGAAAAATCCCGTCTGGCATAAGTCGTTTTATACACATAGTCCACGCCATTGATATTGATCGTATTATCAGCCGGAACAAGCGTTCTGGTTTCTCCGGCAGGCGCCGGCGCTCCGTTGGGATCCGCTACGTAGTAATCGTCTGCATTCAATTCATAGAGCGATCGACCGGTCATTTGATCGATTCCAACATATTGATAGGTCCAGAAATCATAAATACCATGACCTTCGGTGTATTTTTTGTTGCCGGCGATAATCCCTTTTTCCCTGTTTTCTTCCGGCAATATCAGAATTTTATTTTTCAGCATTGTCGCATTCAATTCCGCCTGCCAGACAAAATCTTTCGTACGTATAATATCTGCGCTAAGATTCAATTCGACGCCCCGGTTGGAGGCGCTGCCTATGTTTTTGGTAACGACCGGCGATTTGCTATCGTAAGCGCCCGCCGATTGAGGCAAAAGAACATTGAACAATAAATCGCGCGAACGTTTGTCAAAATATTCCACAGAAAAATTAAGACGGTCAAACACACGTCCATCCAAGGCAAGACCGAACGAAGTAGAGGCTTCCCACTTGATGTCCAACGCTTCCAATTGCGATTTGATTAAAGCGCCATGCATCGCATTTTGCGAGAGATTGTATAATGCCATGTAGCCATACATGCCTACGCTTGCATCATTTCCGGTTTCGCCGTAATTCGCCCGAAGTTTCAGATAGTTTACCGGATCGATTCCGTCCATGAACGCTTCTTTTGCAATGTTCCATGCGGCGCCTACCGAATAGAAATTCCCCCAGCGATTACGCTTATCAAAACGGGAAGAACCATCCCGGCGGAAAGAACCGTCCAAAAAATATTTTTCATCGTAATTCAATTGTACGCGGGACAAATACGACTCGGTACGCCGGTTGTCTTCATAACCATTCAAGGAAGTCATCGTGGTGAAATTGACCATATAAGGCAGTCCGGCAAAGATTTCGTCCGTTTTTCCTCCCGAAGAAGAGACGTCATTATAGGAAAAGTTTTCATGAGCCGCTAAAACATCCAAATTATAATGATCGTTAATCGTTTTGTTGTAAGTCAACTGTTGCAAAAACGTATAGCTCTTGTACCTGTTGTCCGAAAAACTGATACGACCGTTCAAGGAAAAAGCGTCTCCAATCAAAGCGTTTTCGTAGGTATCGCCTTCATTGACTTGGGTATCCAAATTGCCCGATACTTTCAGTTTGAAATCATTTAAGAAACTTATTTCAGCAAACAGATTTCCCACCATTGTTTTGCGCGCAACATTTCTGGAGTTCAATTGATTTTCCCAAATAGTATGTCGATTCGGCAGTTGCGGACGGCCATTTTCAACGCCGTTATCATATTTTTTATTACCGGCCTCATCTAAAATATATTCCCCGGTAGTCATATCATGCAAATGTACCGGATAAATAGGAGGGATATTACGCGCATGATGGAACAAGCTGGTATAGCCGCTCCCGCTTTGCACCATATTCAACTTTTCCTGATTCGTTGCCGCAATATTGAAGCCCATTTTAAACCATTTAACGGGAATCAGATTGATTTTGGCGCGTCCGCTAAAACGCTTAAAATCAGCGTCCGGAGTATAACCTTGTTGATCCAGATAGCCTGCAGAAAAATAATAATCCGATTTAGCGCCGATTCTCCCGTCGCCGGACACAATATATTCCTGACGACGCCCATTGCGGGTACCCGCCTCGAACCAATCCAAATCGTCTCTAAAACCCTCTCTGACTTGTCCCGTCAATTTTCCGTTAGCGTCAAAAAGTTGATTATCAGGCCGGTCGTAAATATTATATTTGAGATAATTAGGAATAAGATTTGCATTGGCCAAGGCATTGGCTTCTTCTACCGTTTTTTTCTGGGACGATATGAATTGGTTTCTATAGCCCATCCATGTGGCTTCCATCCACGGATCGACGCCTAAGCGTTCATAATCAGGGATATTCCGTTGCTCAAGTCCTTGATTCATTACCAAAGAAATGTGCGGTTTTTCGCTGGATCCCTTTTTCGTAGTAATAATAATGACTCCATTGGCGGCACGGTTACCATAAATGGCGGCCGAAGAAGCATCTTTCAACACCGACACTTCCGCGATATCCTGCGAATTGACGTCGGTAATATTTCCCTCATACACAAAGCCGTCCACCACATACAAAGGCGAATTACTTCCGTTTACAGAACCGAATCCCCGGATACGAACCGATGGCGACGACCCCGGTTGACCGGTTTCGCTTTGCACCATAATCCCCATCTTTCCTTCCAATAACGCAGTAACGCTGGTAACAGGCCGTTGCTCGATTTCCTTGAGATTAAGGGAAGTTACAGCGCCTGTCAAGGCATTTCTTTTCTGCGTGCCATAGGCCACAGAAACGACCACTTCTTCCAGTTCATTAGTTGAAGCCGTCATCTTAATGTACATGGCTCCCGCTGTAATAGGAACTTTCAAATCGTTCATACCCAAATATTTCAACTCTAATTGAGTGGCCGACTTAGGAACGGACAAGCTGAATTTGCCGTCCAAATCCGTCATTCCTCCCAAATTGACGCCGACAACAGAAACGGTTACCCCTATCAACGGTTCATCGTTCTCGTCAACAACAGTTCCCGTTACTTTCATTTCCTGAGAATAAAGCGTTCCAAATGAAAAAAAGAACATTAAAACCAGCAAACATTTCGCTTTTGGCATCCCTTTTTTTCTCAATAAAAAGCTTTGTAGCGGATTACATACCCCTTTTAAACATTTAAGTTTTTTCATACGTGAATAATTTGTTTTTTTAAAGGTCGTATAAAATCGGCGCTTTTTGAATCCGATCGAAACTGACGTTTTCAGTTAGTTGGATGATTTTTAATCATACCGGTTTTATACATTTATTTTTAATTAATAGCGTTTTATTTTTCATACCTCTTTTTAACAGAAATTTTTCAATCTGTCAATCAACGAATCTCAAGGGTAGGCGGATGGGTAGGCGGCTTGGATAATATATCTTTTAAGAACAAACATAGGTAGATATTCCTGTGAAAAGCGTTTTGCTTCCATTTGATAAAGAAATAATTACCTTTTTTTTCATCTATCTGAAATCCACAATTCATATTGTAAATACGTCTTCTATTTAAACTTTATAATTTTATTCCGGCACAAATGTAAATAATAAAACAAAACGAACAAATTTTTTTATAAAAAATTTATATAATATCGGTGCTTTATGGATAATGGAATGTTCTCCATTCCAATAAAAGATTATCTTTTGTAAACTCACTTTTAAGTCCCTCGTCAAAATAAGTTTTCGGAATTATCCCTAAGGTTTTTTCCTCAATTATTTACTAAAAACCATCCCAGATATAAGAACATTCTTTATTTTTGTCCCTGAATTAAAAAGAGTATCGTTCTACAAAAACACAGCTACCATACGTTTGAAAGGAGATATATTGGCTAAAAAGTAGGCGCTTTTATACAAAGTCAAATTCAAATCAATATAATCGCAAGAAAAATTTTAATGTAAGTTGCTATGGATACCCCCGGACAAAAGATGGTAATTGATAAAAATTTAATACTTTTGTAGCGTTAAATAATTTATACAAGATAATATGAAAAAATATTTTTTACTTTTCGCGATGGCTGCAGGTTTGTACGCTTGCAGTAGTGTACCTATCACCGGACGGCAACAATTGAATTTAGTTTCCGACGATGAAGTCTTATCTTTGAGCCTGCAACAATACAACGATTACATTCAAACGGCCAAAAAATCGACCGACAAAACCGCTACGGCTCTGGTCGAAAAAGTGGGACGCAAAATTGCAGACGCCGTAGAGGCCTATTTCGCGGCAACCAATCAGACTCAACTGATTGCCGGTTATCAATGGGAATTTAATCTGGTGAACGACTCCCAAGTCAACGCTTTTTGTATGCCCGGCGGTAAAATTGTGGTTTACACCGGAATCTTGCCCTATACGAAAGATGAAACCGGTTTGGCGGTGGTTTTGGGTCATGAGGTAGGACACGCTATTGCCAAACATGCCAACGAACGGATGTCGCAACAAATGGCCGCCCAATATGGAAGCGCAGCCGTGAACGCTTTGCTTTCGAAAAGTTCTTCTACCGTGCAAAGCGTCGGATCGGTCGTTTACGGATTAGGCGCCGAAGTGGGCGTAATGCTCCCCTTCAACCGGAAACAGGAATTGGAGGCCGATCATTTGGGACTGATTTTAATGGCTATCGCCGGATACGACCCGAATACCGCTATTCCTTTCTGGGAACGAATGTCGCAACAAGGCAACAATGGAACGTTTGAATTTTTAAGTACGCACCCGTCGGACGCTACCCGCATCGCCGAAATCCGGAAAGAATTGCCCGAAGCTACGGAATATTACCAAACGGTGAACGGAAAGAAAAATACGACAACGCCGTCCGGAAGTAATACGAATAATCAATGGCGTTTCTAATGCGTTTTTCTTAATTTATTAAAAATGGAATAATTATGTTAGCATCTATTACATGGACTGCCGATCCGGCCGCCTTTACTATCCCGATTTGGGGAAGAGAAATTCGCTGGTATGCACTTGCTTTTGTCATCGGATTAATGTTTGGCACGTGGATCGTTTCAAAAATATGGAAACACGAAAAATTGAATATCGACTGGCTCGACAAACTGTTTTTCTATGTATTGATATCCATGATAATCGGAGCGCGTTTGGGGCATATCCTGTTTTACGATCCCATTTCCTATTTAAAACATCCGCTGGAAATATTCGCCGTTTGGCACGGCGGATTGGCCAGTCATGGCGGCACGCTCGGTATCTTAATCGCTATCTGGATTTATTCCAAAAAAGTAACCCACAAAAGTATGTTGTTTACCCTCGACCGGTTGGTTGTGCCGGTCGGATTTGTAGCGGCATTAATCCGGTTGGGCAATCTGATGAATTCCGAAGTATATGGACATCCGACTACGGCGCCGTGGGGATTTAATTTTGTCCGTTCGCAAGAATGGTATTTGTTTCCCATCAATCAACAACCTTGCCATCCTACGCAACTCTACGAAGCGTTTTTCTATATTCTCACCGGTTTCCTTTGCTTGTGGATGTATTGGAAACGAGAAGATTACAAGTATCCCGGACTGATTTTCGGCGTATTTTTAATCGGCATTTTCCTTTCCCGTTTCTTCGTGGAATTTTTCAAAAACGTGCAGGAATCCTTTGAAGAAAACCTGATCCTGGATATGGGACAACTATTGAGTATTCCATTTATCGTTGCCGGTATTTGGTTTACGTACAAAGGACTGAAGGAAAAACACTCTGTAAAGGAAATCAAGGCAACCGGGCAAACGAAAAAGAAAGCATGATTACCGTAGAAATCATTACGATTGGCGACGAACTGTTAATCGGTCAGGTTGTCGATACCAATTCGGCATGGATGGCCGTCGAACTGAACAAAAAAGGATTCGAGGCGCGATACAAAACGACTGTCGGCGATAACGAAAACGACATGATCGATGCGTTTGAACGCGCCTTTTCGCGTGCCGACATTGTTTTAGTAACCGGCGGCGTCGGGCCAACCAAAGACGATATCACCAAACAAACGCTTTGCCGCTTTTTCAACACCCGGTTGGTTTTTGATGAAAAAACTTTGCAAACGATTCGGGATATATTTACCGGATTAAGCAAAACGCTGAATGAACTCACTTATCAACAAGCGTATGTGCCGGAAAACGCTACGATTATCCAAAACGAAATGGGAACGGCGCCGATTACCTGGTTCGATAAAGACGGAAAAGTACTGGTTTCCATGCCCGGCGTTCCCTACGAAATGCAATGGGCGATGACCAACGAAATCATTCCCCGTTTGCAAAAAGCGTTTCCGGCAACGGATTCCATTCAGCACCAAACGTTTTGGGTAAAAAATTTCACGGAATCGCTGTTAGCCCTGCACATCGCCGACTGGGAAAACGCTTTGCCCGAAAACATTCGTTTGGCTTATCTGCCCACTTCCGGCTTGATTCGTTTGCGCCTGACCGGGAAAAGCCCCGACAAAACCCCTCTGACACAGGAAATGGACAAGCAACGGAAAAAACTGCTGCAACTTTTGGGCGATAACGTCGTGGCCGAAGAAGATCAACCTTTGGAAATGCTGTTGAATAACCAATTAATAGAAAATAATTTAACGCTAAGCGTAGCCGAAAGTTGCACAGGCGGAAAATTAGCGTCTCTCTTTACGGCCATTCCCGGCTGTTCGCGATATTTCCAGGGAGGCGTCGTTTCTTATTCCAATGAAGCTAAAGCGGAAATACTCGACGTTAATCGCTGGGATATTAACCAATTTGGAGCTGTCAGTCCATCAGTGGTCGAACAAATGGCTTTGGGCGCACAACGTATTTTCCATTCCGATTGCGCCATTGCCGTTTCGGGCATTGCCGGACCGGACGGCGGATCGCCGGAAAAACCTGTCGGAACGGTTTGGATTGCCGCCGTCTGCCGCGACCGCTTACAATCGCAACTCTTTCATTTTTCCAAAGACCGAGGAAACAATATTCTTCGGGCTTGCAATAATGGAATGGCGATGTTGTTGGAGTTGATAAAGTTAATGGATTCTCACTCTTTTGATTTGACCAAATAATCAATCAATAAATAAAGGAATATAAATCCTAATATTAAACCTCCCACTAAACATACATTCGCAAAGGAAACATGAAGAAGTTTCATTATTGTTCCGGCGCATACGACTACGGATGTTAGAATAAATGCAAATAAAAGCCTTTTCTTTTTGTTCATATTTTTATATTTAACATATTATATTGCGGATTAAATCAAAAATAATATCGTAAAAATGCTTACATTACCAAAATATTCTTTCCTCAAAACAAAACCTTATTATTTACAGAAATTGTTACAAAGATAATATAAGTATTTCATTTTTAATGCAAAGTCAGCATAAAATCCTCTATTATACATAAATGGATAAAAAACAGATAAATTTATAGGGGAAAATTTATAATCATTTTGTATTTTTCCAAACTCGCGGCAAAAACAATAACGGCCGAAAATACCCATATCAATGAATAGGCCACACCTGCTATTGCGAATGTCTGATCCGTT
>JAITAH010000099.1 GCA_031284225.1 Dysgonamonadaceae bacterium
GATAACCCTACACCCCCCCAGCCCTGTGAGGGACGATATAGGGGTAGCAAAAGATAAAAAAACGCATTCGACACGAATTAATGTTATATAACATATTTGAAAACTATTTTCTTTGAAAAAAAATACGTTCCTTTGCATGAAAGCAGGACAGGACAGGATAGTTAAAAACACAGGACAGTAATAAAATAAAAATGATATTAGAATTGGATAACAATCGCAGTAAAGCCCAACAATTAGTTGACGCTATCAGCGCTGCGATCTCAAACGGGGAATACAAGGAAGGCGATGCGCTGCCTTCGATCAACAAGATTAGCGGCGATTTCGATTTATCGCGCGATACGGTGTATAAAGCCTTTCAAAAACTGAAAAGCAAGGGCATTATCGAATCGGCGCCTACCAAAGGGTATTTTGTTACGAAAACCGTTAACAATATTTTCGTCTTACTGGACGTGTTCAGTACGTACAAAGACGATTTTTACAGAGAATTGATTTCACATCTGCCGCTGAACTACCGGATCGACCTCTATTTCCACCAATTCAACGAACGGCTGTTTAACAACCTGATTATCGACAGTCTGGGACGTTACGACCTCTATATTGTAACCAACTATATCAACGATGTTTATTACAATGTTTTAGACCGTTTAGACAACAGTAAAGTCCTGTTGATCGACTTGGGAAAATTCAAGAAAGATAAGTTTTCCTACGTCTGTCAGGGATTCGACAATACGTTATACGATTGTTTGACTTCGGGATTAAATTTGATTCGGAAATACGATGAACTACGTTTTATCTTTCCGCTGGAATCCGATCATCCCCGGAGTTGTATTCCGTTCTTTATCAAATTCTGCGAAGATAACGGGTTAAAACACCAGTTGGTGCGCCAGAAAATGAAGGAAACCGATATTACGCCCGGCGTCGCTTACTTGCTGTCCCGCCATTCCGATGTGGTGGAATTTGTTAAAATATGCCGCGCCAAAAACTTGAAATTGGGAAAAGATGTCGGATTAATGACTTTTAACGATACGCCCATGCTGGAAGTCATCGAAAACGGCATCTCCGTAATTTCGACCGATTTCAAACAAATGGGCAAACTCACAGCCGATTACATCAAAGAACGGCAAAAAATACAAACCTATATTCCTACGCGGTTGATCGTTCGCGGATCGCTATAATGCAATGAATGTATGAAAAAAGGAATTTACATAGCGCTTTGTTGCCTGTTAGCCGCTTTCCCACGGTTGCAAGCAGGGGATTACCAGCCGGAGTTTTCGGTTTCCGGATTTTTTCCTTTGAAAGATGCAGGCCGCGAAGTCTTTAATTTCAATGTGGGCTGGCGATTCAAAACCGGAAATATCGAACGGGCGGAACAACCGGATTTCGACGATGCGGCATGGGAAGTGGTATCTACCCCTCATACCGTTCGCCTGCTGCCAGCGGAAGGAAGCGGCGGCCGCAATTACCAAGGCCCGGCGTGGTATCGCAAACATTTCAAAATAGACGCTTCGTTGCAAGGAAAATTAATCAATATCTACTTTGAAGCCGCCATGGGAAAATCGACGGTTTACCTGAACGGAAAAAAAGCGCTGGAACACCTCGGAGGCTATTTGCCCTTCAGCATCGAACTGACTCAATACGGCATTCAGGCCGGCGACGAATGTGTACTGGCGGTGCTGACCGATAATTCGGACGATAAAACATATCCGCCGGGGAAAAAACAGGCTACTCTGGATTTCACTTATCACGGAGGTATTTATCGCGATGTGTGGATGATTGCTACCGCTCCGGTACATCTGACCGATCCCAACGGCGCGGCAGGCGGAGGATTGCACATTCAATGGGGCGAAATATCGGAAAAGAAAGCGGAAATCCGGATTTATACCGGTGTAAAGAACGCTTCCCAAACACCTCAACGCATCATTGTCGAAAACCGCCTGATAGATGCGGAAGGTAAAACGCTAACCACCGTTCAGACATCGGTTCGTTTGAAAGCGGGCGAAAACCAACAGGTCGCACAAAAAATCATCGTGGAAACCCCTACTCTGTGGCATCCCGATTCTCCTTATTTATATAAGATAGCCACCGTCTTGTTTCAACCGGCTAAAACGGCGCTGGATGGAGGGATAACTCGTACCGGTATCTTAAAAATCGAATGGAAAGGGACCGACGGACTTTGGCTCAACGGCAAACCGTTAGATAAACTCATCGGCGGAAACCGCCACCAAGATTATGCTTATGTGGGCAACGCCGTTCCGAACAGTCAGCATTGGCGCGATGCCAAAAAACTGCGCGACGCCGGATGCCGCATCATCCGGGTTGCGCATTATCCGCAAGACCCTTCGTTCATGGACGCCTGCGACGAATTGGGCATGTTTGTCATCGTCGCAACCCCCGGCTGGCAATACTGGAACAACGATCCGCAATTTGTCGAACGGGTCTATGACGATATCCGGAACATGGTGCGCCGCGACCGCAATCATCCTTCCATCCTGATGTGGGAACCGATTTTGAACGAAACCCGTTGGCCGGTCGAATTTGCTTTGAAAGCGCAACAGATTGTCCGCGAAGAATATCCCGGCGGAGTTTGTGTGGCGGACAATTATTCGGACGGCATCGCCGAAAATTACGAAGTCGTCTATGGCTGGCCGAAAGATATCGGACAGTTCCAACAACCGATTTTTACCCGCGAATTTTCCGAAAACGTGGATGACTGGTATGCGCAAAACACCAATAACCGCGCTTCCCGCAGTTGGGGTGAACACGCGCTGCTCCTGCAAGCCTTGCACCACGCAAAAACTTACGACGAAATGTATCCCGAAAGCCGGCAATTTATCGGCGGGGCTTTGTGGCATCCTTTCGATCACCAGCGGGGCTACCATCCCGACCCGTATTGGGGCGGAATTATGGACGCTTTCCGTCAGCCGAAATATTCGTGGTACTTCTTCAAAAGCCAGATAGACGCCGATGTACAACATCCGCTGGCCGATACCGGACCGATGGCGTTTATCGCCCACGAGTTATCCCCTTTCTCATCCCCGGATATAACGGTATTTACCAACTGCGACGAAATCCGATTGATTGTTTATGAACGCGATACGCTGATTAAAAAAGCGCCGAAAGCGCAGTGGCAACTGCCGCATCCGCCCATCACGTTCGAGAATGTATTCGACTTCAATACCATGCGCACCCTTCCTTATACGGAAAAGAAATGGCAACAAGTTTCGCTGGTTGCCGAAGGATTGATGGACGGAAAAGTGGTCTGTCGCACAAAAAAAATGCCTGCCCGCCGGTCGAACAAACTCCGCTTATCGGTGGATAATGAAGGACAACGACTGATTGCCGACGGTTCCGACTTTATTCCTGTCATCTGCGAAGTTACCGACGACGACGGCAATGTTCGGCGATGGGCTAAAGAGCAAATCCTGTTCAGCGTGGAAGGCGAAGGCGAAATTATCGGCGACGCCCGGATAGGCGCCAATCCGCGAGCGGCGGAATTTGGTTCGGCGCCTCTGCTCATTCGTTCGACGTTGACGCCGGGGAAAATACGAATACAGGCACGGGCGCTCTTTGAAGGGGAAAATGTTCCGTCGCCGGCAAGCATCGAACTGGAAAGTATTCCGCCTCAACACCGGTTGGTCTATTCGGAAAAACCGCGCCGACCGGAAGACGAACCGGAAAACCCTTCCTATCAACGAACGTTATCGGAAGAAGAAAAACGAAACATGCTGAATGAAGTAGAAATCCAACAAACGGATTTCGGAGAAAAAAAGTAATATGTTGAAAGATTCGGGAAAATATCCTTGGTTGGTTGTAGCCTTGTTATGGTTCGTCGCTCTGCTGAACTATCTGGACCGGCAGATGCTTTCGACCATGCGCCCGTCCATGATGACGGATATTTCGGAATTGGTGTCCGCCGCCAACTTCGGACGCTTGATGGCTATTTTCTTATGGATCTATGCCTTGATGAGTCCTATTTCCGGATTAATCGCCGACCGCCTCAATCGCAAATGGTTGATTATCGGAAGTTTGTTTATCTGGTCGAGCGTAACCTTAATGATGGGTTACGCCGAAAGTTTTAATCAACTGTATATCCTTCGGGCGGTTATGGGCATCAGCGAGGCTTTTTACATCCCCGCCGGACTTTCCTTGATAGCGGATTATCACCAAGGAAAAACCCGTTCCATCGCCGTTGGATTTCATACTTCAGGGATTTATTTGGGACAAGCCTTAGGCGGATTCGGAGCGGTGGTTGCCGGCAATTTCTCTTGGCAAACCGCTTTTCACGCTTTTGGGGTGATCGGTATGTTATATTGTATCGTACTCATTCTCTTTCTGAAAGAAAAGAAAACTTATACCGTACAAGCGAAAAATCAATCGCTGAAAATCGAATTTTCCGGTATGGGAAAAGCCTTTGTTCTTTTGTTGGGCAATCTATCGTTTTGGGTAATCCTCTTTTATTTTTCGGCTCCGAGTTTACCGGGCTGGGCGACAAAAAACTGGCTGCCGACTTTATTTTCCGAAAGCTTGCATATCGAAATGGAACAAGCCGGCCCCATGGCCACCATCACAATAGCGATGGCTTCATTGGCCGGCGTCCTGTTCGGCGGTTTCTTATCGGACCAATGGGTGCAAAAAAATCTGAAAGGACGGATTTATACCGGCGTTACCGGCTTATTCCTGACCATACCCGCCTTGCTGTTACTGGCTTACGGACACAGTCTGCCGATGATTGTTGCGGGCGCCATTTGCTTCGGCTTGGGATTTGGGATGTTCGACGTCAACAGTATGCCCATTCTTTGCCAATTCGTATCGTCCCGGTATCGCGCCACCGGTTACGGACTGATGAATCTGGCCGGTATTTCGGCGGGAGCAGTCATTACCAATTGGTTGGGAAAATCCATCGACGCCGGGCATTTGGGACGTGATTTTGCCTTAATGACCCTTGTTGTAGCGGCTGTGATTGTCCTCAATCTCATAGCGCTTCGTCCGAAAGTAATTGATAAAAAAGATGAATAATGAATCGTGTAATCACAAGTTTGGTTATTGTTTTATACACTGTACTGTACTATGCTGTGCTAATCGGTAACAAAACAAAGACATAAAAAAAAGTAAATATGAATGTAGCAGTAAACCAGCAAACGCTCCGGGGGATTATTCCTCCGATGATCACCCCACTGTTAGACACCAACACACTGGATGAAAATGGCGTCGAAAACTTGGTGGAACATTTAATTGCCGGCGGAGTAAACGGTATTTTTATCTTGGGAACGACCGGCGAAGCCCAACATCTGAGTTTGAAAATCAAAGAGGAGTTGATTCGGAAAACTGCCGCGCAGATTCGCAGACGGATTCCGTTATTGGTCGGCGTTACGGACACTTCTCTGTACGAAAGCTTGAAGATCGCCCGAATCGCTGCGGAATGTGGCGCGACGGCGGTTGTAGCCGCTCCTCCTTATTTTTTTGCCTTAGGGCAACCCGAACTGATCGACTATTACGAAGCGCTGGCCGACCAATCGCCACTGCCGCTTTATCTCTACAACATGCCTTCGCATACTAAAACGATGATAGAGACAAATACGGTAATGACTTTGGCGCAACACAAAAACATCGCCGGTCTGAAGGACAGTTCCGCCAATGGCGTTTATTTTTGCCAACTGCTTCACTTGTTCGGCAATCGCCCCGATTTCGGCTTGTATGTCGGCCCGGAAGAAATGATGGCGGCCATGGTATTAATGGGAGCGCACGGCGGCGTGTCCGGCGGAGCCAATCTGTATCCGGAAATTTTTGTCAAACTGTATCAAGCCGCGGCGGCGAAAGACGTCAATGAAACGCGGGAACTGCAAAACCGCATGATAGCTATTAGCCGCGAATTGTACGGGATCGGGCGTTTTAGTTCCAGCTACATTCAGGGCATTAAAACAGCGCTCTCGATAAAAGGGATTTGCAGCGACGGATTGGCGCAACCGTTCAACCGGTTTCAAGAGCCGGAAAGGGAAAAAGTAAAAACAGTTATTGAAAATTTAGATAAATGGGTATAAAATGAAACGTTGGATAATAATCGGTATATTCATTGGTTTTGCGCTCGTTAACGTCGCTCAGGACAGGCAAACGGCCGATAGCGCATACACACGTCCCCTGAAAGCCGTTTTGACGGACATCGAAAAACGTTTCGGCATCCAATTAAAATACGATGCGAAACTGATTGACGGCAAGCAGTTGAAATACGCCGATTGGCGGATTAAACCTTGGAGTGCGGAAGAATCTTTACACGCCGTATTATCCCCCTTTGATTACACATTTGTGATGGATAACGGCAAATTCAAAATCAAGGAATTTGAATATCCCCGCACCCATCTGGAAGAAGGCGCTACATTTCTGGCTTACCTGAAAACGCTGTACGGCAACCGAACGGAATGGGAAAAAAGAAAAGAGGAAATCAAATCTTGCTTGCCCGGAGCCTTGAAACTCTCGCCGCTTCCCCCGCGCCCGCAATCGGCGGTCATACTGACGCCCAAACGGAAATACGACGGTTATACGGTCGAAAATTTTGCTATCGAAACCCTTCCGGGTATTTATGTGGCGGGATCGATCTATAAACCATCAAAAACCAAAGGCAAATGCCCCATCCTGTTGAATCCGAACGGCCATTTCGGCGACGGACGGTATCGTGCCGACCAACAACTCCGTTGCGCCGCACAAGCCCGGATGGGCATTATTTCCGCCAGTTGGGATTTATTTGCTTGGGGCGAAAGCCTGTTGCAGTTCGACGGAAGTTTGCATCGTTTAAGTGCAGCCAATACCCTTCAAACCCTGAATGCCATTCGTATTCTGGATTACCTGCTATCTTTGAAGGAAGCCGATAACACCCGCGTCGGCATTACCGGAGGCTCCGGAGGCGGTAGTCTGACAATGATGCTTGCCGCCATCGACGACCGCATTACGTTGAGTGCGCCTACAGTCATGTTATCTTCCTATTTTTCGGGAGGTTGTCCCTGCGAAAGCGGAATGCCTGCACATCTTTGCGGCGGTCGCACCAACAATGTCGAAATTGCGGCGATGTTCGCCCCGAAACCCCAACTGATTCTATCGGACGGAAAAGATTGGACGAGCGCCGTGCCCGAATTGGAATACCCTTTCCTGCAACGGATTTATTCGTTTTATCACGCAGAAAATCATTTGGAAAACGACCATTTTGCCGATGAAGGCCACGATTACGGTATTTCCAAACGGAAAGCCTTGTATCGTTTTATCGCGCAGCATTTCGGTCTGGATATTCAGCAAGCGGACGAAGCAAAAATAACCATCGAAAAAGAACCGCAAATGTATGTCTTCGGAGAAAAAGGCGAGCGGCTTCCCGCCAACGCTATTCAGGGAAAAGAGGCGTTGAACCATGTTTTAAAAGAAGTTGGAATCTATTAACAGGTATAAGCCATGAAAAAAATACTGGGAACAAGCGTTTGTTTATTTTTGATTACTTCGATGTGTTTCGCCCAAAGCGACTCTTTGAAATTGTGGTACAACCAACCGGCTTTGGATTGGAACGAAGCGCTGCCTTTGGGCAATGGACGTTTGGGCGCAATGGTCTTCGGAACTCCGGCCGTCGAACATCTGCAATTGAACGAAGAAACAATTTGGGCAGGTTCGCCGAACAGCAACGCCCACCGATTGGAAGACGGCGTGTTGGAAACCGTCCGCCGATTGATAGGGGAGGGAAAATACGTAGAGGCGGAAAATCTGGCAACCGCCAAAATCATGTCGCCCAAAAATCACGGGATGCCTTATCAGACCATGGGCGATTTGTTTATCTCATTTCCCGGCCACCACCAGTACGCCGACTATTATCGCGATCTGGATATCGGCAACGCGGTGGCGAGCGTCAGTTATACCTCGAATGGCGTCCGTTATCAACGGGAAATATTCAGCTCGTTTACCGATCAGGCAATTATTATTCGCCTCACAGCCGATAAACCGCACAGTATTTCCTGTAATCTTTTTCTGACTACGCCGCAGGAAAAAGTAGTGCGCACCGTTCAAGACCACCAATTAATCCTTTCCGGAATTACCCCCGCTCATGAAAAACAAAGCGGGAAAGTACAGTTTGAAACGCGGATCAAACCCAAAGTATCCGGCGGAACTTTCTCCGTTTCCGACGATATTATTTCTATCGAAAAGGCCGATGAAGTGATTTTATACATCGCTATTGCTACCAATTTTGTGAATTACAAAGATCTTTCCGCCAATAAAACGGAAAAATGCCGGCAATTCATCGACCACGCTTTTGCCAACGATTATTCTGCCGCCCAAGCGGCGCACTCCGCTTTCTTCCGCCAATACATGGACCGGGTTCGTTTGGATTTAGGCCGCACTCCGGCTTCGATGCGCCCTACCGATGAACGGATTAAAACTTTCGCTCAAAATAACGACCCGGGATTGGCCGCCCTGTATTTCCAATTCGGTCGTTATCTATTGATATGCTGTTCGATGCAAGGAACGCAACCCGCCAACTTGCAAGGCATCTGGAACGACCGCTACCTGCCCTCGTGGGATAGCAAATACACCTGCAACATCAATACGGAAATGAATTACTGGCCGGCCGAAAGCGCCAACCTGAGCGAGATGCACGATCCCTTGCTGCAAATGGTGCGCGAAGTAGCCGAAACCGGCACATTCACCGCCCGGATGATGTACAACTGCCGCGGATGGGTTTTGCACCACAATACGGATATCTGGCGAATTACCGGCCCGGTCGATCGAGCCGCTTCCGGCATGTGGCCGACCGGCGGCGCATGGATCAGCCAGCATTTATGGTACAGATACGTATATACAGGCGATAAAGAATACTTGAAATCCGTTTACCCGGTAATGCGGGAAGCGGCGATGTTTTTCAACGATTTCCTGATTCCGGAACCGAAACTGGGCTATCTGGTAGTCGCCCCGTCCAATTCCCCCGAAAACGCGCACGGCGGCAGCGGAAAGAAAGCCACGATTACGGCAGGAACTACCATGGACAATCAACTGCTTTTCGACCTGTTTTCCAACGTGATTACCGCCGCTGAATTGCTGGGGATCGACCAGCCATTCAGCGATACGCTGAAAATGAAACGCGCCCAACTCCCCCCGATGCAAGTCGGACAATACAATCAATTGCAGGAATGGCTCTACGATTGGGATTCGCCTTATGATACGCACCGCCATGTGTCGCACTTATACGGTTTGTATCCGAGCAACCAGATTTCGCCCCTCCGTACCCCGTTGTTGAGCGAAGCCGCCAAAAACGTACTGATCTACCGCGGCGACCCCTCTACCGGCTGGTCGATGGGATGGAAAGTTTGCCTTTGGGCGCGTCTGCTGGACGGCAATCATGCCTACAAACTACTGTCCCAACAATTGGATTTGGTAACCAATCCGGCCAATAAAGGCGGCACCTATACGAATCTGTTCGACGCCCACCCGCCTTTTCAAATTGACGGCAACTTCGGCTGCACCGCCGGTATCGCCGAAATGTTCGTACAAAGCCACGATGGTTTTATCTACCTGCTTCCCGCTTTACCCGACGTTTGGGCAAACGGAAGCGTCAAAGGCTTGGTGGCGCGGGGCGGTTTTGTGATCGATATGGATTGGAAAAACGGAAAAGTGAGTCGCCTGAAAATTCACTCCCGCTACGGAGGCAACTGCCGCCTGCGTCTGACTTCTCCTTTGGCAGGCAACGGGATACAACCGGCAAAAGGTGAAAATCCCAACCGGCTGTATGCCGTTCCGGCAATTCCATCACCGCTCGTTTCGGAAAAAGCCACTGTAACCGCTTCCGAAAATCCGTTGGGAACAGCTACCCGTCTTTACGACTTGAAAACCGGTAAAGGGGAAACTTATCTGTTTGAAATAGAAGAAAACCGCTGGTCGGTAAAAATGGCGGATGCCCAAATCGCCCGTTATCCGCAGGCGTGGCAGATAGAAAATGCTAAAACGCCCCGCTGGGGATATACGCATGGCGCTGTCGCGAAAGCCATGCTCGATTTGTATGAACATACCGGCGACCCACGCTATTTCCGGTATGCCAAAGGCTATGCGGATACGCTCATTACTCCCCAGGGAGAAATTAAAACCTATCGCTTGGATAAGTTCAATATTGACAATATCAATGCCGGAAAAATCCTGTTCCGTTTGTACCGAACAACCGGCGACCCGCGTTACAAGACAGCGATCGATACATTAGTGGCTCAAATGGCTTCGCATCCGCGTACTTCGGAAGGCGGGTTCTGGCACAAGCAGGTTTATCCCCACCAGATGTGGTTGGACGGCTTGTATATGGCTTCCCCTTTTCTGGCGGAATATGCAAGAGATTTTAATCGTCCGGACATTTTCGACGACGTCGTCAAACAAATCAAACTTATGGATAAAAACAGTTACGATGCAAAAACCGGACTGTTTTACCATGGCTGGGACGAAAGCCGCGAACAACGCTGGGCAGATCCCGTAACCGGACATTCGCCCAATTTCTGGTCGCGTAGCTTGGGCTGGTACGCTATGGCATTGGTAGATGTACTGGATTTCCTCCCCCAAGACCACCCCGGACGGAAAGAGGTTATCGAAATCATGGGGCGTCTGGCGAAGGGCGTCAGCCGCTGGCAAGAGCATCAGTCAACCGGCGTATGGTATCAGGTAACGAACAGGAGCGACCGGAAAGATAATTATCTCGAATCGTCCGGATCCTCAATGTTGACTTACTTTTTGTATAAGGCATCCCGCAAAGGATACATTAACGCCGCCTATCAAAAAACGGCGGAAAAAGCGTTTCAGGGAATTATCAAACAATTTATTGAAAAGGAAACGGATGGAACATACAGCATCACCCATTGCTGCTCGGTAGCCGGTTTAGGCGGCGATAACCGTTACCGCGACGGTTCGTTTGAATACTACATCAGCGAACCCGTTATCAAAAACGACCCCAAATCGATTGCCCCTTTTATTTGGGCTTCGATGGAAAATGAAATATACACAAACAAAAAAACAACAAGATGAAAATCCGAAAATTTTATGGAACAGTCATCGCCCTGCTCCTGTTCACAGGAATAATTTATGCGCAAGACGAAGACGACAACCGAAAACGGCAGGCTCCTTGGAGCAACGGCCCTCTGAAAGTGAGTGATAACCGGCATTTCCTACAACACGAAAACGGCAAACCGTTCTTTTGGCTGGGCGAAACGGCTTGGCTGTTTCCCTCGCGGCTCAACCGGGAAGAAACGGGATATTACATTGGCGAAACGGCCAAAAACGGATACAACCTTATCCAGATTTCGGTCTTACATGGCTTAAACGCAATGAATGTCTATGGCGATGCAGCCCTCCCCAACGGCTTCGATTTTACCGGTATCGATCGGCAGGGCGAATATAATTACTGGAAACACGTAGATTTCATTGTGAAACAGGCGCAGCAACGCGGCATCTATATCGGGATTGTTTGCGTATGGGGCGGAAATGTAAAATCCGGAAATGTGTCGGTAGAAGATGCAACGAAATACGGCGAATTTCTGGCCAACCGCTACAAAAACGAACCGAATATTGTATGGATTATCGGCGGCGATGTGCGCGGCGACGTCAAACCGGAAGTCTGGCGGGCGCTGGCAACTACCATCAAAGCCATCGACGCCGGGCATCTCATGACCTATCACCCGCTGGGAAGAACAATGTCCGCTACGTGGTTCAACAACGAATCGTGGTTGGATTTCAATATGTTCCAATCCGGACATCGCCGTTACGGACAACGTCGTGGCGACGGCGATTACGCCATTCAGGAAAATACGGAAGAAGACAGCTGGCGCTTTGTCGATCGCAGTTGGGCCTTCAAGCCCGAAAAACCGGTCTTGGACGGCGAACCATCCTACGAAGACATCCCGCAAGGATTGCACGACACAACCCAACCCTACTGGCAAGCCCACGATGTACGCCGATACGCTTACTGGTCGGTCTTCGGCGGCGCTTGCGGACATACTTACGGACACAATTCCATCATGCAAATGTACCGGCCGGGCGTAAGTCCCGCTTACGGAGCCAAAAAACCGTGGTGGGACGCGGTTCACGATCCGGGTTGCCAACAAATGCAATACCTGAAAAAACTCCTGTTAGCGTTCCCGTTCTTTGAACGGATCCCCGACCAGTCGGTCATTGCCGGCGCCAACGGGATTCAATACGAACGGGTGATCGCCACCCGCGGCAACGATTATCTTTTGGTGTACAACTACACCAACCGCCTCACTGAAATTGATATGACGAAAATTACCGGCGCCAGTAAAAAAGCGTGGTGGTACAGTCCCGTCAACGGACAAACGGAATACATCGGCGAATTTACCAATGGGAAACATGCCTTTAGCCACGATTCGGGCTACCGGGCGGGAAACGACTGGGTGTTAATAATAACGGATGCAAAAACAAATTACGTAGAAAACAATCTGACAATCAAATGAAAAAAATAATCGCTACTCTACTATTTGTAATCTTGTGGGCGGTTCCGGCATTTTCGACCGGACTTTACATCGCCGATGCGCAAGTTTACACTGCCGACTCGCAAGTTTACACCGAAGAAAAAGAATGGAAAGGTCAATGGATCGGTCTGGACAGGGCTTTCCCCTGGGATGTAGAAGATTCGCACTCCCGCCTCTCCGCCCGTTATTTCCGGAAAGAATTTACTGCCGGAAAAACCGTCCGGTCGGCGAAAGTCTATATCGTCGGGCTGGGCTTGTACGAATTGTATGTCAACGGTGAAAAAATCGGCGATCAAGTATTGGCGCCTACGCCGACCGACTATAACAAAACCGTTAAATACAATGTGTTGGATGTTACGAAAAACATCGTTTCGGGGAAAAATGCGCTGGGCGTCATTCTGGGCACCGGACATTACTACAACAACCGGCAGAATACCAAACCGGAAAAACATAAAGTTTTCGGATTTCCGAAAATGCTTTTCCAGTTGGAAATCGAATATACCGACGGAAGCGCCCAAACCCTTGTGAGCGATGATACTTGGAAAGTAACATCGGATGGCCCCATTCGCTCTACAAACGATTTCGACGGCGAAATATACGACGCCACCAAAGAACTGAACGGATGGAACAAACCCGGATACAAGGACAGTCAATGGCTGAAAGTCGAACGGGTAGCTGCACCTGCAGGAACAATTTCGGCGCAAATCAACCCGAACATGAAAATCATGAAAATCCTTGAACCCAAAAGCATTACTCCAATAGCGCCGGACACGTTCATTCTCGACATGGGACAAAACATGACCGGATGGCTGGAATTGAAAGCGCAAGGCCGGCGGGGACAAAAAATCACCTTGCGGTTTGCCGAAATTCTGGACGCTAACGGCCGCCTGAAAACCGTCAACCTCCGGAGCGCAATGCAAACCGATATCTACACGCTAAAAGGCGACGGCGTCGAAACGTGGGAGCCTCGCTTCGTAACTCACGGTTTTCGGTTTGTAGAAATAACCGGATTTTCCACCCCGCCGGCGCTGAACGACTTCCGGGGAAAGGTGGTGTACGACGAAATGGAAACAACCGGCTCCTTTGAATCGTCCAATCCCCTGTTAGACCAAATCATAAAGAATGCTTGGTGGGGCATCAGCGGCAATTACAAAGGCATTCCGCTGGATTGTCCGCAACGCGACGAACGGCAACCGTGGCTGGGCGACCATACCGTCGGCTGCTTCGGAGAAAGCTTTCTGTTCGACAACGAATTGCTATATATCAAATGGTTAGGAGACATTCGCGATTCCCAAACCGAAGAAGGACAGATCTCGGATATTTGCCCGCCTTACTACATGACGTATTACAGCGACAACATGACTTGGCCGGGTGCATACCTCTTTGTCGCTCAAATGATTTACCAGCAATTCGGTCATTCCGAACCCATCCGGGAGCATTACCCGAACATGAAAAAATGGCTTTCCTACATGAAAGGAAAGTACATGACAAACGATTACATTGTTACCAAAGACAAATACGGCGACTGGTGTGTTCCGCCCGAATCCGAAGAATTAATCCATTCCAACGATCCCGCCCGGAAAACGGATGGGCAATTGATTGCAACCGCGTATTACTACAAATTACTCCAATTGATGCAATCGTTTGCCGCTATTGCCGGACATCGCGAAGACATCCGGGAATACGCCGCTTTGGCCGAAAATATCCGTCAAAACTTTAATCGGAAGTTTTACAACCCTGTTACCGCACAATACAGCAACGGTACGGTTACGGCCAATCTGCTGCCTTTAACATTCGATCTGGCAGACAGGAAAGAGCAAGACCGCGTATTTCAAAATATCATCGACCGGATTCTCAGCGACCGGCTGCACATCAGCACCGGCGTCATCGGTACGCAGTGGCTGATGCGCGAATTGACCAAACGCGGACGCGCCGATGTAGCCTATACCATTGCCACCCAAAAAACCTATCCCAGTTGGGGATACATGGTGGAAAACGGTGCAACGACTATCTGGGAACTTTGGAACGGCGATACGGCCAATCCGCGAATGAATTCGCACAACCACGTCATGCTGTTGGGCGATTTGGTTACTTGGGTCTTTGAAGATTTGGCGGGCATCAAAACACATAAAAACTATTTGGGATTCAAATGGTTGTGGATGAAGCCCCATCCGGCGGAAACCTTGACCTTTGTAAAAGCCTCTCATAAAACGCCGGCCGGCTGGGTCAAAAGCGAATGGCAATTGAAAGACGATATCTTTACATGGAAAATTTCCATTCCCGAAGGCTCACGGGCTAATATTTTGGTTCCCGCCCAAACGCCGGACGTTATCCGGCAAAACGGCCAACCGATCATGCAAACGCCGGGACTGAAATACGTGCGCATCGAAGAAGGCCGTGTCAATCTGGAGATCGGCGCAGGCGATTATGTCTTCACTTCTCCCTACGGGGAAGCGCAAGCACGTTGGAAAGCCGGCGTGATTACCGATGAATTTATTAATAAAAACGCTTCCTATCCCGAAAGTCATGCCGCCACCGCCACCGAAAACAAAGACGGAGAAATTGTTGCAGCTTGGTTTGGCGGAACCAAAGAACGCCATCCCGACGTTTGCATCTGGGTAAGCCGTTACGTGGACGGAAAATGGACGCAGGCGCAAAACGTAGCCAACGGCATCATCAACGACAGCTTGCGTTATGCTTGCTGGAATCCGGTACTTTACCAAGTTCCGGGCGGCGAATTACAGCTTTATTATAAAGTAGGCCCCAATGTGGCCGGCTGGAAAGGCAAAGTAGTTACTTCCGGCGATGGCGGAAAAACATGGTCGGCGCCCCGCGATTTGCCGGACGGATTCCTCGGCCCCATCAAAAACAAACCCGTCTTACTGAAAAACGGCGTGTTACTCAGCCCTTCCAGCACGGAAGGCAATGGATGGAAAGTCCATTTTGAATCCTCCAACGATGGAGGAAAAACTTGGCAAAAAACAAGCCCCATCAATGACGGAACAACGATTCATGCCATTCAGCCGACAATTCTAACGCACAAAGACGGTCGGTTGCAAATTCTTTGCCGGACACAGGAACGCGCCCTCGGCGAATCGTGGTCGTCCGACAACGGCAAAACATGGTCGCCTTTGGTCCCATCATCAATGCCGAACAATAACTCCGGCGTCGATGCGGTTACTTTGCAAGACGGCAGACAGGTATTAGTCTATAACCATGTCCTGCCCCACGAATCGTTAGCCAGAGGGAAAGGCGCCCGTACTCCTCTGAACGTAGCCGTTTCCGACGACGGCAAGGTTTGGTATGCAGCGGCGGTTTTGGAAGATTCGCCCATCGGTCAATATTCCTATCCATCCGTCATTCAGAGTAGCGATGGTTTGATACACATCGTTTACACTTGGCGGCGGAAAGCCATCAAGCACGCAGTGATCGATCCCCAACAACTGGTTTTGTCCGAAATGGAAAACGCGCAATGGCCCTCGGCCAAAGAAACGGATGAAGTGCAGATTATCAATAATCACCGCTACAAAGTATCGGTTTGCGACTGGATGATGTTGAAACGCCAGAAAATAGGCGCAATCGATCTGGCCAAAGAACTCGGATCCGACGGATTGGAATTGGATTTGGGCGGATTGGGTCAAAACATTTCGTTCCAAAACACACTGAAAGACAAGAAAACGCGCGACTTATTCATTTCCGAATGTAACCGATTGGGCATTCAGTTCAGTTCGTTGGCTTTGTCGGCCTTCTACGGGCAATCGTTCGCCAAACGCGAAAATTACGAACAATTGATGGATGAATGTATCGCCACGATGCAGGATATGGGCATTAAAGTCGCTTTCCTGCCGATGGGCAATCAAAGCGATGTGGTGAAAGAACCGGAACTCTATTCCATCGTTCTGGAACGGTTGAAAGTGGTGGCGAAAAAAGCGGAAGCCGCCGGTGTTGTTATCGGTATCGAAACCACCTTGCCGGCCAAAGAGGAAGCCCGATTGATAGATAAAATCCATTCGCCCGCTATCAAAAGTTACGTCAATTTTTCGTCCATCTTGAAGCGCAAAGGAAATATTATCAACGAATTAAAAACCCTCGGAAAAGACCGTATCATTCAAATCCACGCCAGCAATACCGACGGCTTCTGGATCGAAAACGATCCGGCCCTGAATATGCCGAAAGTCAAAGAAACCTTGGATAAAATGGGCTGGAACGGCTGGCTGGTCATTGAACGATCGCGCGATACGAACGACGTACACAATGTGAAGAAAAATTACGGAGCAAATGTCCGATACTTAAAATCGGTTTTTCAATAATTCCAAATATGAATAAAAAATATCAGGGAGTGGTGGTCCCGATGGCGACGCCGCTGACCCAAAAACTAAAAACAGATACGACAGCCGTCCGTAAAATTATGGCCGCTTTCGCCGAAAACAATCTCTCGCCCTTAATTTTGGGCACTACCGGCGAATCGGCCTCGGTGGGAAAAACGGAAAGCGCCGTTTTCATCGAAACCGCCGTAAAAGCGAAGCAAGGCAATCAATGGGTTTACGCCGGATTGGTGGGAAACAATGTTGAAGAATTGATCGAACGCGCCAAACGGTATGCCGATTTGGGAGCGGATGTAGTCGTATCCACGCTGCCGTCGTATTACATCCTGACGCCCGCGCAAATGGAACGGTATTACACGCAATTGGCCGACGCAAGTCCATGCCCGGTAATGATGTACAACATCAAAGCGACAACGCAAATGTCCCTTCCCTTAGAAACGGCGGAAGTGTTGAGCCGACATCCCAACATCGCCGGACTGAAAGACTCCGAACGCGACAGGAAACGCTTGCAAACCGCTATTACGACTTACCGCGACCGTCCCGATTTTTCTTTCTTCTGCGGTTGGGGAGCGCAGGGATTGCAAAGTTTGCAGATGGGTGCGGATGGAATCGTACCCAGCACCGGCAACGCCGTGCCCGAAATGTATAAAGCTTTGTACGACGCATTTCTGAAACAGGATTATCCGCTCGCCGAAAAAATACAGAAAGCCACCGACGAAGTGGCCGCCATTTACCAGTTGGGACGCACACTGGGACAATCCTTAGCCGCTCTCAAAATCCTGATGGAGCGGCGCGGGTTCTGCCAACGCTACATGATGCCTCCGCTCACGGAATTGCGATCGGAAGAAGTCGGTCAAATTCAAACCTATAAATTTTGAATCCATGGGAAACCCCTTGCATTGGATTGATCTTTCCATCATTGTCATCACCATCCTGTTTACAATAGGAGTAGGACTTTATTTTTCCAAAAGCCAGAAGAGTTCGGACAAGTATTTTTTTGGCGGCAAGAAAATACCTTCTTGGGTCATCGGCATGTCCATTTTTGCCACGCTCATCAGCAGCGTTACTTTTCTGGCTTACCCCAGCGCGGCCTACACATCCAACTGGATTCTGTTGGTGCAAGGGTTGATGGTGCCGGTTGTGCTCGTGGCCATGATTTGGATCATTGTGCCTTTGTTCCGCCGCATCATTCGTTTAAGTACTTACGAATATTTTGAACGGCGGTTCGGCGTTTTCGCCCGGATGTACAGCTCGGTCGCTTTTTCGCTGACTCATTTTTCCAAAATGGGAACGGTGCTCTATCTATTGGCATTGGCCTTAAATTCCGTTGGCGGAATACCCATTACCACCACCATTTTAATCATCGGATTTGCTATCGTGATTGTTACGTTATTGGGAGGCATCGAAGCCGTTATCTGGATGGATATGATACAAGGCTTTCTGTTGATTATCGGCGGAATTATCTGCCTGCTTATCTTGCTGTTTATACCCGAAGGCGGGCCTTCCTTTGTCATCGGAAAAGCGTTTGAATGGCACAAAATCGGATTGGGACCCTATGCGTTCGATTTTACTCAACTCACTTTTATCGTGATGGTATGCAACGGATTTTTCTATGCGATTCAAAAATACGGAACCGATCAAACCATCGTGCAACGCTATCTGACGGCTAAAGATGAAAAAGGAGCTAAAAAAGCGGCTTATATCGGCGTCTTTACCAGCGTACCGGTTTGGACACTGTTTATGTGTATCGGCACGGCTTTATTCGTTTTTTATAAAACAACGAACAGCTCTCTGCCCGAAGGCATTAAAGCCGACCAGATATTCCCCTATTTTATGCAAACCCAATTACCGGTCGGCGTAATCGGATTGGTATTAGCCGCCTTACTGTCGGCCGCTATTTCCTCATTGGCTTCGGATATGAACAGCTTATCCGCCGTATGTGTGCAGGATTATTACCAACGCTTCAAACCCCATTGTACCGATAAACAACGGTTGGGTATGGGACGGTTCTTCGTTCTACTGGCGGGTTTGGGTTGCATCGGCGTGGCTTTGCTTTATGCCGCTTGGGAAGGGGAAGGCGTATTGGGAATCGTGTTTGAACTCTATGCCATCTTCTCGGCCGGTATTGTCGGGATATTCCTGTTGGGTTTGTTGAGCAAACGCGCCAATAAACAAGGCTTGTATGTGGGAATTGCTGCCTGCGTCCTGTTCACGGCTTATGCCCTGTTGACGTCCACCAAAATAGAAATCGGCGGTGAAAAACAATTCATTCTGGATTTGGGAAAATACAATTTTCCGCATCACAAATACATGCTGGGCGTTTACAGTCATATCATCGTGTTTGTAGTCGGCTATTTGGCCAGTTTCTTCTTTCCATCCCGGCCGGCGGACGACAATCTCACCATCCACGGTTATCTAAAAGATGTAACCGCTAAAAGTTCTATAAAGTAAATAGCAATGAAATCAATCATCCTCTATCAACCGAAAAAAACAGTCTTTGGCGACGGCACGCTGCACCAACTGCCCGCCGACTGCCAAGCCTCGGCTTACCGTAGAACGTTGTTGCTGTTCACCACCCCGCTGAAAAAGACGGCGGAAACCATTTCCTCCGCTTTTGAAGACCGGGGCATGCAGTTGCAACTCCTCGAATATGCGTTCGGCGAGCCGGCGATTACTTACTTCCAATCGTTGTTGACGCAAGCCCAAGCGTATCGCCCGGATTGCGTCGTCGGTTTGGGAGGCGGCAGCGTATTGGATACGGCCAAATTAATCGCCGCCTTGTGGGACAGCGACCAAACGATAGAAGAAGTTTTCGGCAAAAACATATTGAAACAACGCAACAGCGGATTAATTTGCATCCCAACTACTTCCGGAACGGGAAGCGAAGTATCTCCCAATGCGATTCTCTTAGACGAAAACGATTCGGAAAAGAAAGGCGTTATCAGTCCGTATCTGGTACCCGACAGTTGTTACATCGACCCGATTTTGATGACGGGACTTCCGCCTAAAATCACGGCCGAAACGGCAATGGATGCCCTTTCGCATTGTATTGAAGCTTATACGAACAAATACAGTCATCCGGTAACGGATAATTACGCCTTAGCCGGTATTCGGCTGATTGCCGCCAATCTGGAAACGGCTTATCGCGACGGCGCTAACCGCGAAGCCCGTTCAGCCCTCGCTTTGGGGAGCATGTACGGCGGGTTATGCTTGGGGCCGGTGAATACGGCGGCGGTTCATGCACTTTCTTACGGATTGGGCGGGAAATACCATATTTCGCACGGCTTGGCTAACGCGGTTTTGCTGCCGGAAGTTATGCGCTTCAATCTGGAATCCAGTCCGCAGAAATACAAAGAAATAGCATTGGCTTTCGGCGCCGACACCGCACGGGAAGGCATTGCCCGCTTGAAAGCGCTCTCGATGGCCTGCGGAATACCGCAAAAACTTTCCGATATCGGCATTGATCCTTCGGAAACGGAAACGCTGGCCGACTTGGCGATGAAAGTTACCCGGCTGTTAGTCAACAATCCGCGGGAAGTAACGCGCAAAGATGCCATCAATATCTATCATGCTTTATTCTAAAATTTGCCATTGAATATGAAACGAAGCAAAATTTGGGAACAAGCCCCGAAGACCGGATTGGCTCGAACGAAAGCTTTCAAAGATGCCGTCGAGGCCTCATTGGCTCGAACGAAAGCTTTCAAAGATGCCGCCGAGGCCTCATTGGCTCGAACGAAAGCTTTCAAAGATGCCGCCGAGGCCTCATTGGCTCGAACGAAAGCTTTCAAAGATGTCGCCGAGACCTCATTGGCTCGAACGAAAGCATACAATTCCTGTTTTTCAATCCGGAAAAAAGAGAGTTCGTTAATCCAATATTTTCAATTTAAAAACAAATGATGAACGTATGAAACCGACGATAGGCATAACGATGGGCGACCCGGCCGGCATAGGACCGGAAATTATTGTCCAATCGCTGGGAAACAGTAAAATATACGAATCCTGCAACCCTTTGGTATTGGGCGATGCAAGCGTGATGCAGGCAGCGTTGCGGATTTGCAACAGTCCGCTGAAAATCCGTCCGGTATCGGCCATCGGCGACGCCCGTTTTGAACCGGACGGTATCGACGTTTACGATTTGAAAAACGTAGATCTGCTTTCGCTGGCATACGGAAAAGTGTCGGCTGCAGCCGGCGAAGCCGCCTTTCAATCCATCCGGAAAGCGATTGACTGCGCTTTGAACGGCGAAATCGACGCTACTGTTACAGCGCCCATCAACAAAGAAGCCCTCCATCGGGCGGGACATCTTTTTTCGGGACACACCGAAATCTACGCTCATTTTACGAATACCAAAAAATACGCCATGCTGCTGGCCGACGATGCGTTACGAATCATTCACGTTACCACGCACGTTCCCTTGCGCGAAGCCTGCGACCGGATTACGGAAGAACGGATAGGGGATGTTATCGCCTTACTGCACGACGCCTGCGTTCAGTTCGGTATCGCAAAACCAAAAATCGGAGTGGCCGGATTGAATCCTCATGCCGGCGACGGCGGTCTATTCGGAAAGGAAGAAATCGAAATTATTGCGCCCGCCGTACTATCGGCGCAACGGTCGGGGTATGCGGTGGAAGGCCCCGTACCGCCCGATACGCTTTTCACAAAAGCCGTTCAGGGAAAATACGACGGTTGCGTGGCGATGTATCACGACCAAGGGCATATCCCGTTCAAACTGGCCGGTTTCAAATGGAACAACGAAACGCAATCAATGGACAGCGTGAAGGGGGTAAACATTACATTGGGATTACCCATTATCCGTACATCGGTCGATCATGGAACGGCTTTCGAGATTGCCGGAAAAGGCATTGCCAGCGCCGACGCCATGACCATCGCCATCGGATACGCCGTTCAAATGGCTATAAACAAAAAACAATAATCGAAAATGCTAACTGTTCTTGCAGACGATATGACAGGAGCTGCCGAAATAGCCGGCGTATGCTTGCATTCCGGATTAAGCGTAAGGTTCGACTTTGATTTCAATATTCAACGGCGGCCGGCGACGGATGTGTGGATTATCGCTTCCGATACCCGCTCGCTGCCGGAACAGGAGGCGTGCCACGCCGTGCGCCAAACCGCCCAACGGCTGAAAGATCTGTCTGTGAAAACGATTTTCAAAAAGATCGATTCGGCGTTGCGCGGACACATTGTTCCTGAAATCAACGTCTTGCAAGACTTTTTCCCGGCAGACAGAATCCTGCTTTTGCCGGCCAATCCCGAAAGCGGAAGAATCGTTCGGAACGGCGTTTACTTCATCGACAACGTCCCGCTGAATCAAACGGCATTTGCCAACGATCCGGATTTCCCGGCGCGAACGGCTTCCGTGCGGGAAATTCTGGGATTCGCCGAAAAGGATACGAAATACATTACGCCGGATATGGCAAGTCTTCATGACTACCAGATTCATGCCTCGCACATCCAACCGGGAACATTACCCGCCGGCGGTTCTGTTTTCTTTGAAGCCTGTTTGCCGGTTTATTTTCCGAAAAGAAAGCTTGCTTCCGCCGTTTCCGAACCGCGTCCTTTGGCAAAGAATATCCTGATGATTTGCGGCAGCGCACACGAAAACAGTCAAAGTTTTATTCGTAACGATCGGCATTTCCCAAAAATCGAAATTCAGCGGCAGGAAGTAACGAATTATGCAGATCGGTTTGAATCGTTGATTCAACAGGCGGCTGCCCTTTTCGATCGTCATCGAAAACTGCTTATTGCAGTAGAAAGCGGCGAAGAATCCGCGACTACATCCACTCAGGTGAAACTTCTGTTGGCGAAAATCACACAAGCGCTACTGACGCTTTGCCCCATTCAGGAACTGATGCTGGAAGGGGGAGCCACCGCTTACGCTTGTCTTCGGACAGCCGGTTTGTCATCGCTCGTTCCGGTAGAAGAATATGCGCGGGGCGTAGTCAGACTGAAAGTATCCGGTAAAAGCGATCGCTATCTGACCATCAAACCGGGCAGTTACGAATGGCCCGAAAAAATATTTCAATCATGAAAACACACTGTTTACTATCGAGTTTGTTGATTATCCTTTGTTTTTCGTCGTGCAAAAACAAGGCAACCGTTTTTCCATCCATCCTTGAAATTATCGGCGACGAGCGTATTTCTGCCGAAAAGTTGAAACTTATTCCGGGTTCGCCGGTAGATATTTATCAATGGGAAAATCATTGGGTGATGTATGGCTTGTTTCGGGATTTGCCTGAGGTGAAGCGAAAAATAAAAGAAACCTGTCCCGAAGCAACGATTAAATGGTACGACCAGCCGTTTTATGTGTTTGACCGGAAAAACTGTACGAATAAAAAAACGGCCAAAGAATGGAGCCATACAATTATGACCGCCAATCTGGTAGCTGACACTATTTTACAAGAACAATATATGGACTACCACCGCCTTCAAGCAGAATTATTCCCCGAAGTTGCCCAAGGTTTTTGCAACGCCGGCTTTCAGCAATTACTGGTTTTTCACAACGAACGGCAGCTGATGCTCGTCATCTCGATTCCCCAAGGGGAAAATCTGGACGATCTGAATCCGAAAACGACGGAAAACAATCCGCGTGTGGACGAATGGAATGTCCTGATGGCGCAATACCAAGAAGGAATCGAGGGGGCGGCGCCGGGAGAAACTTGGGTTATTTTTAAGCCTTTTCGCTGAATTTTTGACCAGCGGTTAAAAAGACATACTCTATTTGAAAGACAATTATAAAATTAATAAAACATGAAATACAAACAACTCACCATCTCCAAGCCCGAAGAGTTACTCTTCGGAATAGCTCCTAAACCCGTTCAAACACGGCGCGGCTTAGTTATCGGCGGCGGACGGGTTTATTCCGAACTGAACTTCACGCTTCCGACGATGACCATCGACAGCAACTCGCTGACCAAAGTGTATCAACATTACCGGGAAATTGTCGATGGCGCTCTCAGCCGGGCGCTGGATTTGGAAACGCCGGGCGTCGTCCTCGAATTTGAAACCCTGCTGGAAATGACGAAAACGCCGGATATCGGCGTCGAAATCGTTAAAATCATCAACGGAATCTGCGAAGATTACTACCAGAAATACGGCCTGATTTCCGAAATCCGGTTAACGCCCAACGATTTGCGCGAATTTGAACGACCGGCCAAACAGCGAACTTCCGCCTTGCTCGATCCCATGATGGAACTCTTTGAACGTGGCATGGATGCCGGCGGCGATCTGCTCTCCATCGAAAGCACCGGCGGCAAGGAAATCTCGGACGATGCCCTGATGATGTGCGACATCCAAACGGTGGTCTTCGCCCTCGCCGTGCTGGGCGTTCGCGACATGCGTTTCCTGTGGAGAAAAATCGTCGCATTAGCGGCCGGACATCACAAAATCGCCGCCGGCGACACCGCTTGCGGATTCGCCAACACCGCCATGGTACTGGCCGAAAAGAAATACATTCCGAAAGTATTCGCCGCCCTCGTGCGGGTCATTTCGGTGGTGCGCACCATTGTCGCCATCGAAGAAGGAGCCGTCGGCCCCGACAAGGATTGCGGATACGAAGGCCCGTTCCTGAAAGCCATTACCGGAACGCCCATCTCGATGGAAGGCAAAACTTCTGCCTGCGCCCATCTCAGTCCGGTCGGCAACATCGCGGCCGCCTGTGCGGATTTGTGGAGCAACGAATCGGTACAAAACATCAAACTGCTGTCCGGAATGGCGCCTACGGTCTATATGGAACAGTTGGAATACGACGTTCGCCTGATGAACGAAGCCCTCAAAGCGGGAACCGTTCCGACGCATATCCTGCAAAACCTGATGACGTCTTCCGATATTTATACCGATCCGCAAGCCTTGGTATTGGCGCCGGAAAACGTTATCGCCCTGTCCGGCGAACTCATCCGGGGCGATTCCTACGTGGCCAATGCCCGAAACGGCGCCCTCAAAGCCTTGGATTTGATCGAAGAAGCCGAACAAAGCGGACAAATGAGGTTGCCGGACAACGAATCTGCCTATCTGCCGGTCCTGCGCGAAGCGTTGAGCGCCATTCCCGACAGCGAAGAGGCTTTTATCGAGCAGATGCTCCCGGCGCTGGACGCCGGCAAATTCATTCCCAAAGAATACGGACTGTAATCTGAAAATAAATTATGTCTCTACAAACAAACTACCAGTTATTCGATTTTCTCGACTTCTCACCGTCGCTGGACGGCGAAGAGCGGTTGTGGCGAGCGGGTACGCCGGCGGATATCCGGCAACAGGACGGCGATGTTTGGCTTACCATCCCCTTTCAAAAACAGAACAATTCCAACGAAATAACGCCCGACCTTTCGGCGCCCCGCAAAGAATACGCTTTACGCCTCCGCGCTTACGGCGATACGGTTTTGCGCCTGTCGCTGTGTATCGAAGGCGAACCGGCCGAAACATCCGAAATGTTGCAATTGTCGGAAAACCTGAAACCGGCGCCCTTGTCCGTCGAAAAACACACCGGCCGGTGGCTGGTAAAAGACGCGCAAGGACGCTGCAAAGCTGTTTTCAATTTCGGCGAACCGGCCATCGACTGGTGGAGCGATTTGCAGCCGGCGCCGCAGGAAACCATCGACGCGTGTTTCTTTCCCGAGGATAACCGCCCCGTGAAATTGACGGATTACGATATGTTTTCGCCGGCGCGACACGACGCCTTTGCACTGGCTTTCGTGGAAAAGAACGGACAACCTCACCGGACAACCTGCTCCTTCCACGCCCAACCGGACGAATGTTTCATGGGAACCGGCGAACGGTTTGCTAAAATGGATCTGTCCGGACGTACCGTGCAACTGCGTAATCAGGACGGACAGGGAGTCAACAACCGCCGGACCTACAAAAACATTCCCTTCTACCTGTCGAGCGAAGGTTATGGCTTGTTTTTGCACACTTCGTCCCTGTCCAAGTTTTCTTTCGCCGACCATTCGACCCGTTCCGTTCAGGCGCTGGTGGAAGAACCGCAACTGGATCTGTTCCTGATTGGCGGCAGCCGTCCCGAACAAATCCTGTTCGGCTACCGGCAATTAACCGGTTTCCCCAGCCTGCCGCCCCTGTGGAGTTTCGGCGTATGGATGAGCCGCATGACCTATTTTTCCGCCGACGAAGTGAACGAAATCTGCGACCGCCTGAGGAAAGAAAAATACCCCTGCGATGTGATTCACTTAGATACCGGCTGGTTTGAAACCGACTGGCTCTGCGAATGGAAATTCAATCAAAAACGTTTCCCCAATCCTACGCAATTTATTCGGAACCTGAAAGCAAAAGGTTTCCGGATAAGCTTGTGGCAACTGCCCTACATCGCTTACGAAGCCGAACAATACCGCGAAGCCGTCGAAAACAGCTACATCAGTAAAAGCGAGCGGAACATGCGGGGCGCCTCCAACTTCAGCGTGCAGGATTATGCGGGCACCATCGATTTTACGTATGATAAAGCAACCGAATGGTACAAACGCCTGTTGAAAAACCTGCTGGACATGGGCGTAGCCTGCATCAAAACGGACTTCGGCGAAGACATTCATTTGGAAGCCGAATACCATGCCATGACGCCGGACAAACTGCACAACCTCTATCCCTTGCTGTACCAAAAAGCGGCTTACGAAATCACCCGGGAAACCACCGGCGAAGGCATCATCTGGGCAAGAGCCGGCTGGGCGGGCTGTCAGCGTTATCCCCTGCATTGGGGCGGCGATTCGGCATCGTCGTGGGACGGTCTGGCCGGTTCGCTGAAAGGCGGACTGCATCTGGGACTGTCGGGTTTCGGCTTTTGGAGCCACGACGTACCCGGTTTCCACAGCCTGCCGAATTTCATGAATTCGGTCATAGACCCGGTCGTATATGTACGCTGGACACAATTCGGCGTATTTTCATCGCACATCCGTTACCACGGTTCGCACAAACGGGAACCTTGGCGCTATCCCGAAATAGCGGATATCATCCGGAAATGGTGGCAATTGCGTTACCAGCTAATTCCCTATCTTTTACAGCAGAGCGAAATCACCACACAAACCGGATATCCGGTTTTGCGGGCCTTGTGGTTGCATCATCCCAACGATAAAACCGTGCTGCACATCGACGACCAGTATTATTTCGGCGAAAACATCCTCGTCGCGCCCGTCATGAACAGCCAAGGGATACGCGATATCTATTTACCCGAAGGGAAATGGGTGCATTTCTTTTCCGGTGAAATCTGGGAAGGAAAACAATGGCTGAAAGCCATAGAAACGCCTTTGGACGAAATGCCGGTGTTTGTAAAATACGGCGCCGAAATTCCGTGGTATCCCGAAACAGTCGATTGCACCGATGAGATGGATTTCAACAAAACAATCTATAAAACATTCTCATGAGTACTTGGAAAAACAATTTTGAAGCATCAAAAAAGCGCTATTTGGATTGGTGGAATCAAAAAGGCATTGTGCTCGCCATGTGGGAACATCTCGACAAAGACGGCGCTCCCTATGCCGACATTCCTGCGCCCCCGCCGGCCAAAGACCTGAACCAATTCTGGTTCGATCCCGACTGGCGTTCCGATTACCTCAACTACCGGATGTCGCGCTATTCCTACAAAGCCGATATTTTGCCCGTCGCCAATACGCAATTAGGGCCGGGTTCGCTGGCAGCCGTGCTCGGCGCCGAACTCGAAGGACGGGAAGATACGATCTGGATTCGTGAAAACCCGGCGTTCGACAACCACATCCTACTCGACGAAACCAACCGGTGGTATCAGTTGCACCTCGATTTACTGAAAGCCTGCAAAGCCAAAGCCCAAGGCCATTACCGGGTCGGATGTCCCGATTTGATGGAAGGACTGGATGTCTTGGCCGGCCTGAAAGGCTCCGACCAAGTGTTGATGGATATCATGCTCGAACCGGATAAAACCCTCGAACAATTACAAGCCATTAACGACAGCTATTTCAAGGTGTTCGATGCAATCTACGACCGTATCAATGAGGACGGCGAAATGACGTTCTGTTACTTCTCGCTGTGGGGGCCGGGAAAAACATCCAAATTGCAGTGCGATATTTCAATTATGATTTCGCCGGAAGACTTCCGGACGTTCTCTCTGCCCTTTCTGAAAGAGCAATGCAACAAAATAGACTACACGCTCTACCATCTGGATGGCGTGGACGCTATCCGTCACTTGGATGCCCTGCTCGAAATCGAAAACCTGAACGCTATCCAGTGGACGCCGGGCTACGGACAACCGCAAGGAGGCGACCCGGTCTGGTACGACTTGTATAAAAAAATACTGGCCGGCGGAAAATCGGTAATGGCCAACTGGGTGCAACCGAATGAACTGCAACCGCTTTTGGACAATGTCGGTAATCAAGGGTTGCATATCAATATTGACTTCAAGTCGGAAAAAGAGATTGATGAAGCGCTAAACATTGTCGAACAATACAGATAAAAACCCATGAACAACCTCATTGAATTATCCGGTTTGGACATAGCCGTCATCGCGGCCTACCTTGTTGTGCTGATAGGCATTGCCGTTTGGGCAAGTTACGGGAAAAAGAATCGCGGCGGAAACCTTTTTACCGCCAACCAGTCGTTGGGATGGTTTGCCATCGGCCTCACCATGTGGGGAACCAATGTCGGCCCCTCGATGCTGATTGCCAACGCCAGCAGCGGCTTTGAAAGCGGAATGGTAGCGGGAAATTTCTCGTGGTACGCTTTCCCCTTCATCTGCCTTTTAACTTTCGTGTTTGCCCCTCGTTACTTGGGAGCGAATGTAATGACGCTTCCGGAATACATGGGCAAGCGGTTCGGCGAAAAAACGCGGCAATACATCGCTTGGTATTCCATCGTAACCATTTTAGTATCGTGGCTGGGATTGACTTTGTTTTCAGGAGGCGTGTTTATGGCGCAGATTCTGGATTTTCCGCTGTGGATGTGCATCGTATTGCTGGTCGTTGTTTCGGCCGCCTTCACCATTGCCGGCGGATTGAAAACGATTGCCTATACCAATGTCTATCAAATGCTGTTGCTGATCGGCGTATCCATACTGTTGGCCGTGATGTCGGTCGTCCAAGCAGGCGGCATCGAAACGGTGATCGAGCAAACCCCGGCATCGTACTGGAAACTGTTCCAACCCTTGAACGATACCGACTTTCCGTGGTTAGCCATTTTACTCGGCTATCCGGTCATGGGCGTGTGGTTCTGGTGCACCGATCAATCCATGGTACAATCCGTATTGGGTGCGAAAAGTTTGAAACAGGGGCAACTCGGCGCCAATTTCTGTGCATGGTTGAAAATCATTGATATTCCCCTGTTCATCCTTCCGGGAATTCTTTGCTTTTTGCTGTTGCCTCAATTAACGAATTCGACCGACGCCTATTTGCAGTTGGTCAAAACCGTTTTCCCGTCCGGCCTCATGGGTTTGGTTGTTGTGATTATGTCGGCGGCATTAATCAGCACCATTGCCGCTGCCCTGAACTCGTTGAGCGCGGTCTTCACCATGGATATTTACCTGAAAAAACATCCCGAAAATGCCGGCGAAGCGCAAATCAAACGAACCGGCCGGATCTTGGTCTTGGTCGGTGCGGCCATCTCCGTCTTTCTGGCTATCGGAATTACGTTCATTCAAGGATTGAGCTTTTTCAATATTTTCCAGTCGGTTTTGGGCTTTTTGGCGCCACCGATGACGGCAACGTTCCTGTTTGCCGTATTTTGGAAAAAGACATCCGCAAAAGCGGTCAACCTGACGCTCACATTCGGCACATTATTCAGTATCGGTTGCGGAGTTTTATACTATACAGGATTGCTTTTTAGCGGAATGCACTTTCTGTATCTTTCCTGTATGATTTTTGCCGTACTGGCGGTTTTCATTCTCGTTTTCTCCCTGCGGGACACCTCCGCATCGAATACAACGATCGAATACAAGCCGTTAAAAATCAACAACCAAGTCAAAATCGTATGGTTTTTACTTATCGCAGTAATGATTGGATTATATATTTTCTTTAATTAAACGCAAAATGGATACTTACAGCAACACTTCCAACGATAGCACAAATAGCCCCCGGACGGACGGAAACGCAGACCGGGGCGGCAGAATGTCCATCACCGCTACCGTAAAATCCGGAAAGATACTCGTTTCCGACGGCGCTTGGGGAACATTTCTCCAACAGAAAGGCTTGCAACCCGGCGAATGTCCCGAAGCATGGAATTTAACCCATCCGGAAGCCGTGCGGGAAATCGGCCGAAGCTACATCGACGCCGGTTCCGATATGATTGAAACCAACAGTTTCGGCGGAACTTCTTTCAAACTCGAACACTTCGGGTTAGACGGTCAAGCGACGGAAATCAACGCAGCCGCCGCGCGCCTGTCCAGAGAAGCAGCCGGCGACGATCATTGGGTCATCGGCTCGGTAGGCCCTACCGGAAAAATGCTCGTCATGGGCGATGTAACGGAGGAAGAACTCTACAACGCTTTCAAAACGCAAATCATTGCACTGGAAAAAGGCGGCGCCGACGCCGTTTGCATCGAAACGATGAGCGATATCGACGAAGCGCTGTCGGCCATTCGCGCCGCCAAGGTGAACACCCAATTAGAAGTGATTTGCACGTTCACTTTCGACGCTACCGGCGAAAACGAATACCGCACCCTGATGGGAATTTCCCCCGCCGAAGCCGCGCTCGCCTGTGCGGAAGCCGGCGCCGACATCATCGGTACGAATTGCGGCAACGGACTGAAAAACATGGCGAATATCGTAGCGCAAATGCGTGAAGCCGTTCCGGATATCCCGATTCTGGTGCATGCCAACGCCGGTTTACCGGAATTCCGGAACGGCGAAACCGTTTATCCCGAAACACCCGACGAAATGAGCCGGTGGATTCCGCAAATCATTCGTGCCGGCGCCAACATCTTGGGCGGCTGTTGCGGTACAACGCCGGAGCATATTGCCGTAATCAAACAAACGATAAACAAATAATCTATCTATTAACAGACAAAAATAAATACAGATGAATGTCATTTTAGAAAAACTGTCAATGTGTGTCGAAGCTGGTAAAGTGAATCAAGCAGCGCCCTTTCCTCCCCAGATGAAGGATCAACCGGGCGCCGACGAATACACACAGGAAGCGCTGAAAGAAGGCGTTTCCCCCGTCGATATTCTGAATCAAGCGTTGATACCCGCTATGAACAAGGTCGGCCAGAAATTCTCGGAACACAAAATCTTTGTTCCCCAAATGCTGATTTCCGCCAAAGCGATGAACGCTTCGATGCAACACCTCAAACCCTATTTCCAAGCGGGCGAAGTGAAACGGAAAGGCACCTTTATCATCGGCACCGTATTCGGCGATTTACACGACATCGGTAAAAACCTCGTAGCCATGATGATTGAAGGCGCCGGCTGGGAAGTCATCGACCTCGGCATCGACGTAAAACCGGAAGTATTTACCGAGGCTGTCCAACAACATCCCGGAGCCATTGTCGGCATTTCCGCCCTGCTAACGACCACCATGAACAACATGGCGCCGGTAGTAAAGGCCATCAAGGAAATTTCCCCGGCCACCAAGATTGTTGTGGGCGGCTCTCCGCTGTCGTCCGAATTTGCACAAAGCATTGGTGCGGACGCTTACGCCAAAGACCCGCAGGAAAGCGTGAAATGGTTGAACTCTTTAGTTGCCTGATACCGGAAAATGCAAACGGATTCCTTCCATAGCTTTCATTTCTCTTTCAAAGAGGTGCAGCCGCGTTTTGAAGAGATACTGTCGTTCCTGAAATCGGAAAACTCCGATGCCGGTTACCCGGTCAACGAAGCGATCCGGGAAATTATGCCTTTGCTGGAAGACAACGACGGGATAACGGGTGGCTACATTTTGCGGAAAGCCGGGGAAATTCGTCTGAATACTGGCTCCCAAATCCGGGCATACATGAAAGGATCCGACTATTTAGCGCTTTTCGCCTGCACCGCCGGAGCGATATTTACCGATCTGGCGAGCCGTTACCACCGGGAAAGCAATTATCTGGAAGCCTTCGTCGCAGACGCTATCGGTTCGCTGACAGTCGAAAAAGCAATGGATAAAATCCAAACACAATTAGCGGCTGAAATGCAAACGGAAGGTCTGCAAATCAGCAACCGGTACAGTCCGGGGTATTGCAACTGGCCGGTTTCCGGTCAGCGGGAACTGTTCGTCCGGATGGGCGAAATTCCCATAGCGGTTTCCCTGACGGAATCCTGCCTGATGCTGCCGATTAAATCCGTCAGTGGAATTATCGGCGTCGGCGCACATATTCGCAAGCGTCCCTATGCTTGTCAGATTTGTAAAAATAACACTTGTATTTATCGAAAACTCATCCCATGAAACGATTCATCGTATTGACCGGCTTGTGCCTGTGCGGACTCTGTTCCGCAACCGCGGCGGATATCGTAATTTCGCCGGAAACCCGAAGTTTGCACGATGCCTTGCGGGAAGCGCGCGAATTGCGCCGCCTGAATAAACTGGCCGCCGGCGAAGCGGTACATATTCAAATGAAAGGGGGAATGTATCCGTTATACGAACCGGTATTGATTCGTCCCGAAGATTCCGGTACGGAAAGCAGCCCCACCATTATCGAGGCCGTCCCCGGCGAAACGCCCGTTTTGAGTGGCGGACTTCGGATTACCGGCTGGAAAAAAGAAGGAAAATACTGGACGGCGCCGGTTCCCGAAGAAAACGGCAATGCGTTTCTTTTCCGGCAACTCTGGGTCAATGGCCGAAAAGCCGTCCGGGCGCGGAATGTTCCGGATTTTAATCAGATGGACAGGATTCGTTTCAACGATACGAAAAACCGGATTTTGTGGGTCCCCGCTTCTTCCGTTTCCGGTATCCTGAACGCGGAAAACCCGGAATTGATTCTCCACCAAATGTGGGAAATTGCCGTTTTGAGAATTCAATCCATCACCATACAGGGCGATTCGGCGGGTATTCGTTTCCACAATCCCGAAGCGCGGGTGCAATTTGAGCATCCCTGGCCGCAACCGGTGATGAAAGCCGGCTTCCGCTCGGCGTTTTACCTGACCAACGCCCCGGCGCTTGTGGACGAAGCCGGCGAATGGTATTTCGATAAACGTCAACGGAAACTGTATTACCTGCCTTTGCCGGACGAGGATATGCGAAAGGCGGAAGCCTGTGTTCCCGTTCTGGAAACGCTGGTCGAAATTGCCGGAACCATCGACCGTCCCGTGCAACACGTTCAATTCAAAGACATTTATTTTCAATATACGACTTGGACGCGCCCCTCGGAAAAAGGACATGTTCCGTTGCAAGCCGGTATGTATCTGCTGGATGCTTACAAACTGCGTCCGCCGGGAGCGCCGGACAATGAGAATCGAGGCATCGAAAATCAGGCATGGATAGGCCGTCCGCCGGCGGCCGTCATGGTGAGCGCCGCCCGTCATACCCGGTTTGAAAACTGCACATTCCAACACATGGGCGCTTGCGCTCTGGATTTTGTCTATGCTTCGCACTACGACGCCGTAAGCCACTGTAGGTTTCGGGACATCGCGGGAAACGGTATTCAAACCGGTAAATTCTCCGACATCGGTATGGAAACGCATTTACCTTACGATCCGGCCGATGAGCGGGAAATCTGTTCGCATCAACACATTAGCAATAACTACATTACCGATGCGGCGAACGAAGACTGGGGTTGCGTCGGAATTGCCGCCGGATATGTTCGCAACATTCATATCGAACACAACGAAATTTGTGAAATCTCCTACACCGGCATCAGTCTGGGCTGGGGATGGACAAAAACCGTCAACGGTATGCGCAATAACCGGATACACGCCAATTACATTCATCATTACGCCCGGCACATGTATGATGTAGCCGGCATTTACACCCTGTCGGCACAAAGCAAGACGGAAATCACGGAAAACCGGGTAGAAGCGATTTATCATCCCTCGTACGCCCACGACCCCAATCACTGGTTTTATTTATATACCGACGAGGGCAGCTCGTTCATCACGGTAAAAGACAACTGGTGTCCGGCGGAAAAGTTTTTGCAAAACGCCAACGGACCGGGCAATACATGGATCAATAACGGACCTATGGTATCGGACGATATTAAAAATAAAGCGGGAATAGAGCCCTGAAAAAAAGGCCGTTATATCGACGAAAACCGAATAGAAAGGAGGTTTTTATTCGGACAAATGAACGACTCAGTTGGGCGAATGAGCGGCTCATTCGGGCGAATGAATGACTCATTCGGGCGAATGAGCGACTCATTCAGGCGAATGAATGACTCATTCGGGCAAATGAATGACTCATTCGGGCGAATGAATGACTCATTCGGGCAAATGAATGACTCATTCGGGCAAATGAATGACTCATTCGGGCAAATGAATGACTCATTCGGGCAAATGAATGACTCATTCGGGTGAATAAAAATAGAATATAAAGCAGAATAACAATGGAACACAAAAAAGGAAGTTTAAAAAGTACCATCGTCGTATCGCTTACCAATTATCTGGATGCGGGGGCGATTGTGGCCGGAGCAAGCGGACTGACGCTCTGGCAAAAATACCTCCACTTGACGGAAGGCGATCTCGGCGGACTGAATGCGATTAGCGCTAACTGTTTCGGCGCTGCTATCGGAGCAATTATCGGCGGTTTTCTGGCCGATAAATACGGGCGGAAAACCATTTACACCTACAATATGCTGGTGTATATGGCGGGGATTGCAATCATTATGTGTTCGGTCAACTTTCCGATGCTATTGACCGGATTCCTGATTACGGGCATTTCGGTAGGCGCAAGCGTTCCGGCTTCTTGGACCTATATTTCCGAAAACTCGGAAGTAGGCAACCGGGGACGAAACATCGGCATTTCGCAGTTTGCGTGGGGAGTGGGACCGGCAATCATCTTAGTCTTAGGCATGTTATTTGCGCCCGGCAAAGCCGGCGAATCGTCAGGCGTTTTATTCGGAGGGGTTCAAAAAGTGGCAACCTTCTTTTTAAGAGGCGAGGGAAGCGTTGAAGCAGTGAACGTATTCAGCAGTCGCATTATTTTCAGTACGCTGTTTATCGTTGCATTCATTGCGTGGATACTCCAGCGGAAACTCGACGAGTCGAAAGATTGGGAAGACGCTAAAACGGTACAGCGTAAAGAAAAATCGTCGAGCGTTTTTGCCTCGTTCGGGGCTCTCTTCATCAACAAAGTCAATGTTCGTACCATGCTGTTTCTTGCAGGCATCTACATTTCATGGAATTTTGTTGCCAGCGTGATGGGCTTCTTCCAGCCGCATGTTTTTGAAACGGCCGGCGGACTTTCCACCGCACAGGCCAATCTGCTGCCAGCCATACAATGGTTAGTCATTGTTGCGGTAACCTACTTCGGCTTTGCCCTGCTGGTCGATAAAGTCAATCAACGCTGGCTGTATTTCACGGGGTCGTTCATCGGCATCGTGGCGTGGCTGATTCTCGTTTTTGTGGGAATAAAAGATCACTTTGCGTTGTGGACTTTCACCATTCTTTGGGGCATTCAGGGCGGGATGAGCGTGCAGGCATTTTATGCCCTCTGGGCGTCGGAACTCTTTCCGGCCAAATATCGGGCGGCCGCCCAGGGGATTATGTTTTTTCTGGTAAGAGGCGCTTCGGCTATATGGGGATTTGTCTTTGTCCATATTTACGGCAAAACCGGCGAAGGATTTGAACTGGCGGCTTACATCATGATCGGATTGCTGTTTTTTGCCTTGATCGTAGGAACCCTTTGGGCGCCCAAAACCCGCGGTAAAACATTGAAACAGATAACTGAAGAACGATACGGAAATGAAATTTAAACCAACTACAAACACTCATACGTGGATTTGGTATCCGGGCGACTTTGAAATTGCGCTGGCAAACCGGATGCAGAACCGGCGAACGGAACGAGGAGCGTTCTTTCCGCCTTTCTGGAAAATGGACAGTCATTATGTTCTGGTCGAATTTTCCAAAACGCTGGATTTGAAAGCCGCCGAAACCGTCGAAATATTCGCCGAAGGCCAATACAACGTCAAACTGGATGGAAAGCTGTTGCCGGGCGCTCCTGCAAAAATAACCCTTCCGGCCGGAAAACACCGATTGAATATCAAAATACATAATCAGGCGCACGTCCCGGCGCTATTTGTCCAAGGAAAAACCGTCGGTTCGGACAAAAGCTGGCGGGTTACTTGCGAAGACAAGGAGTGGATCGACGAATCGGGAAAAGCCTCCGACACTTCTTCGGGAACGGCCTATGTGAATGTCGGATGCTGGAATTTCGACGATTCCGACACGCCGCCTTCACAATTCCAATTAGCCACCCAAGCCCAACCGGTTGTAAAATCAATCAAACAACCCCAGGGCGTATTGCTGGATTTCGGAAAAGAAACGTTTGGTTATCTCGTTTTTCACCAACTGAAAGGAACCGGCGTCATCCATATTTACTACGGCGAATCGGAAAAAGAAGCGCTGGACACAGCTCATTGCGAAACATTAGACCGTCTGGTTTTCGCCCGTAACGAAACGGCCGATTATACGACTCCCGATTCAAAAGCGTTCCGCTACGTGTATATCGAAAACAGCAGCTTGCAATACGATTCCATTTCGATGCTTTACGAATACCTGCCGTTGGAATACAAAGGCCGCTTCCGTTGCAACGACGATTTACTGAACCGGATCTGGGAAGTTTCGGCATACACCCTGCACCTGACCACCCGCGAATTTTTCATCGACGGCATCAAACGCGACCGCTGGGTGTGGAGTGGCGACGCCTGCCAAAGTTTCCGGATGAATTATTACCTCTTTTTCGATTTGCCTTCGGTAGCGCGAACCCTGCTCAGCCTACGCGGGAAAGACCCGGTTACCAGCCATATCAACACGATCATGGATTATACTTTCTATTGGTTTATCGGAATTTACGACTATTATCGTTATACGGGAGATAAAACATTCATCGAACAGATTTATCCGCGGATGCAAAGCCTGATGGAATACTGTTTAACCCGCCGGAACGCCAACGGGATGCTGGAAGGCCGCGCCGGCGACTGGATTTTTATCGACTGGGCAGACTTTCCCATGAGCAAATCCGGCGAAGTCAGTTTCGAGCAATTCCTGTTTTACCGCAGCTTGGAAGTGATGGCCTCCTGTGCCGGCTGGATCAACCAAGAAGAAGACCGGTTGAAATACAAACAATTAGCCGATGAGTTATTCGATAAATTCCTCACCGCTTTTTGGTCGGACGAACAACAGTCCTTTATCCACAACCGGGAAAAAGGCGTTAAAAGCAATCAAATTACCCCCTTTACGAATCTGTTTGCCGTAATTTTCAACTGTTTGGACGACGTTAAAACCCAAGCCATAAAACAAAACGTATTGCTCAATTCCAAGGCTTTGAAGATCACAACGCCCTACATGCGCTTCTATGAATTGGAAGCGTTGTGTATGCTGGGCGAACATCGCCACGTATTGCAGGAAATCCGCAACTACTGGGGCGGCATGTTGAACTTGGGCGCCACTTCGTTTTGGGAGAAATACAACCCCGGCGAAACGGGTGCGGAACATCTGGCCATGTACGGCCGGCCGTATGGAAAAAGTCTTTGTCATGCTTGGGGCGCCAGTCCGCTTTACCTGTTCGGAAAATATTACTTGGGCGTGCAACCGGAACAGGAAGGTTATAAAACGTTCAGTATCCGGCCGGTATTAGCCGGTTTGCAATGGATAGATGGCGTCGTACCTACTCCGGAAGGGGAAATCAAGGTGTATATGGACAAAAAACAAATCAAAGTATCCGCTTCACAAGGCGAAGGATACCTGTATTTTCGCGCCGCATCGAAACCCCGAACGAACATCGGAGCTATCGAGCCGACCGCTGAAAACGAATATCAATTGAGAATCGAATCCCATAAAGAATACATCATTCAATCTACATTCCAATGAAAAAATATTTAATTATCGCACTGAGTTGCTTTTCGTTATTGTCGTTTGCCGATACGAAAAAAGAAGTCGTTCTGGTAACGGACGCTAATGCCTCTCCGGAACTGGTTTTCGGGACGGAAAAGTTAAAAACCGCTTTGGAAGCTGAAAACTATCCGGTAACACTCGCGGCTAAATTGCCGAAGAACACGAAAAATCCGGTCATTCAAATCACTCAAACAGTCGGTAATAGCTTTCCGAAAGAAGGTTATACGATTACTTCCGAAAAAAACCGGATACAAATTCAGGGAAACGACGCTTCCGGCGCTTTATACGGATGTATTGATTTGGCAAAACAAATCGCCGTCGAACGGAAACTGCCGGAACGTCCGAATGGTTCCGACTATCCGAAAATGGCGTTACGCGGAACCTGCATCGGTATGCAAAAACCCTATTATCTGCCCGGACACCGGGTCTATGAATATCCTTACACGCCCGAAACATTCCCTTGGTTTTACGACAAAACCCTGTGGGTCGAGTATTTGGATATGCTGGTCGAAAACAAGATGAACTCGCTGTATCTGTGGAACGGGCATCCTTTTGCTTCCTTGGTGAAATTGAACGATTATCCCTACGCGGTGGAAGTCGATGACGAAACCTTCAAAAAGAACGAAGAGATGTTCGCCTTTTTAACGTCGGAAGCGAAAAAACGCGGCATCTGGGTCATTCAGATGTTTTACAATATCATCGTTTCCAAACCTTTCGCCGATTATCACGGCATCCGCACGCAAGACCGCTCCCGCCCCATTACGCCCCTGATTTCGGACTATACCCGTAAATCCATCGCCGCTTTCATCGAAAAATACCCCAATGTGGGCTTGCTCGTTTGTTTGGGCGAAGCCATGGATACTTACGACGACGATGTAAAATGGTTTACCGAAACCATTCTGCCGGGCGTGAAAGACGGTTTGAAAGCTTTGGGTAAAACCGACGAGCCGCCGGTCGTCCTTCGCGCCCACGACACGAACTGCCGCATGGTGATGGACGCCGCCCTGCCGATTTACAAGAACTTATACACCATGCACAAATACAACGGCGAATCCCTGACCACCTATCAACCGGGTGGCCCTTGGGGCGATATCCACAAAGATTTGAGCAGTTTGGGTTCCATTCATATTTCCAATGTGCATATTTTAGCCAATTTGGAACCTTTCCGCTACGGTTCGCCCGATTTTATTCAGAAATCCGTGCAGGCGATGCACCATATTCACGGAGCCAATGCCCTGCACCTTTATCCGCAAGCCTCTTATTGGGACTGGCCTTACACGGCCGATAAAACCGATCTGCGCCTGAAAGAAATGGAACGCGATTGGATTTGGTACGAAGCCTGGGCACGCTACGCATGGAACGACCAACGCGATCGCAACGAAGAAATCCGGTACTGGTCCGACCGATTAGGCACATTGTTCGGTTGCGGCAAGGAAGGCCGGCAAATTTTGGAAGCCTACGAGCAAGCCGGTGAAATAGCTCCCAAACTCCTGCGAAAATTCGGAATCACCGAAGGCAACCGTCAAACGCTTTTGTTGGGAATGTTTATGAGCCAGTTGGTAAATCCGGCCAAATGGACGGTCTATCCGGGGTTCCATTCGTCCTGCGGCCCCGCCGGGGAAGTTTTGCAGGAATACATGCGAAAAGAATGGGCGAAAGAACCGCATGTCGGCGAACTGCCGCCGCAATTAATTGCCGAAGCCGTAGCTCACGGAAACGCCGCCGTTGCCGCCATCGAAAAAGCCGCGCCGGAAGTAACCAAAAACAAAGACGAATTCAATCGCCTGAAAAACGATATGTACTGTTACCGGGCTTTTGCAGCCTATTTTGAGGAAAAAGTGAAAGCCGCTATGGAAGTGCTGCAATACGCCCACACCCATGAGATCCGTTATCTGGAAAATGCCATTCTCCGGATGGAAAAAAGTTTGGATGATTACCGCTCACTGGTATCCCTGACGAAAGACAGTTATCTGTACGCCAACAGTATGCAAACCGGACAACGACGCATTCCCATCGGCGGCGATGGCGCCAAAAATAAAACATGGGAAGAACTCCTGCCGCTCTACGAAGAAGAATTGGCGAATCTTCAAAAGAACGTCGGGTTTCTGAAAAAATACGAAAGCCCCGACGCATTTCAACCGGAATGGTTGCAACCGGCGGAGGTGAAAGTGATCGGCGATTCCATCGTCCAATATACATTCGCTCAAGGTGAAAAAGTATTTTCCGACGAAAATTACATCATCGGCGAATTTTCGGAAGAATTGAAGCATCTGAAACCGATTCGTTTTCCATTAAGCGCACAACTCCGGGACGGAACGACGCTCACATTCGAGGCCCCAAAGCCCGTTCAACTCTTGGTTGGCTACCTCAATTCGGAACGCAGGGAATTTGCCAATGCACCGACTTTGGAAACCGACGCCAGCGCCAATCAATACGGACAGGCGGATGTGAAAATCGTGAATGCACTGGAAATTCCCAAACGTGCTTCCGTGAACATCCACACCTACACTTTTCCTGCGGGAAAGCACACGCTCCCTCTCGGAAAAGGCGGTTTGCTGGTACTGGGTTTCATCGACGCCCAGCAGAAAATCAAACCCCACAATGCCGGCATTGGCGGTGCGGATATCGGAAGCAAAGCGGACTGGTTATTTTATTAAAAATGAAAAAAATAATAGGAATAGCATTTTGTATCTTCGCTTGTTTTCCCTTGTTGCAGGCACAAAAAACCGTACCTCAAAAGGTGATGCAAGCCATTTACGAGGAAGTGAAAACACCCTTCAAATACGGCTTGGTCGTGGCTCCGGCGGACAATCGCCATAAAACAGATTGCCCGACGGTGTTCCGGAAAAACGGGAAATGGTATATGTCCTACCTCGTCTATGACGGGAAATCCGGCAAAGACGGACGAGGCTACGAAACTTGGTTAGCGGAAAGCGAGGATCTGCTCCATTGGAATACTTTAGGACGGATTCTTCCTTTCCCGCCGGAAAATAGCGGCCGTTGGGATGAAAACCAACGCGCCGGCTACATCGCCCTCATTGATTATCAATGGGGAGGAAGTTATGAACCTCAATCCTACAACGGCAACTATTGGCTTTCCTATTTCGGCGGAACGGGACGCGGTTACGAACAAGGCCGCCTCGAGGAGGGCGTCGCTTTCACCGACAAGGACATTACCCAAGCGCACGAATGGCAAACGCTGGATAAACCTGTTTTATCCCCTTTGGACAAGGACAGAGGTTGGTGGGAAAATATCACCCAATACAAATCGTCCATTTTGTGGGATAAGAAAAAAACGCTGGGACATCCTTTCGTGCTCTATTTCAATGCCGGAGGCATAAATCCCGCCAACAAGGTCAAAGCCGAACGCATCGGCATCGCCCTTTCCGACGATATGCTGCATTGGACGCGCTACAAAGGCAATCCGGTAGTGAATCACGAGGAAGGCATTACGGGCGATGGCGTTATCCAGCAAATCGGCGACGTGTATGTGATGTTTTATTTCGGCGCTTTTTGGAAAAACCGTCCCTACAAGGCATTCAACACCTTCGCCTGCTCTTACGATTTGATACATTGGACGGATTGGACTGGCGAAGACCTGATTTTTCCGACGGAAAAATACGATAATCTGTTTGCTCACAAATCTTACGTCGTAAAGTGGAACGGCGTGATTTACCATTTCTATTGCGCGGTCAACGAAGCCGACCAGCGGGGAATCGCCGTAGCTACATCCAAAGACATGGGCCAAAGCCTCATCCGTTTTCCCCAACCGGAGAAGGAAACGTTCCGCAACGAAATAGCCCTAAACAAACGTTGGAAAACAGTCGCGGATCATTCCAATAGCAACGCTTATGCCGGTTTTGAAGCCGTTACTTATAACGATCAGCGCTGGGAAACCGTTGATGTTCCCCACAATTGGGACAAGTACGAAGGCGCCCGCCGGTTGAAACACGGCAACCGCCACGGTACGGCTTGGTATCGCAAGACTTTTCGTATCGAAAAGCAGGGCGCTGGAAAGCGTTATTTCCTGTTTTTTGAAGGCGTCGGCTCTTACGCTACCGTTTATGTCAACGGCAAGCAAGCCGGATACCATGCCGGCGGCCGCACCACTTTTACCATCGACATCACGGATAAAATCCGCTTTGAAAAGGACAATATTCTGGCCGTTAAAGCGGAACATCCCTCGATGATAGCCGATTTACCTTGGGTTTGCGGCGGCTGTTCGTCCGAATGGGGCTTCTCGGAAGGTTCGCAACCGATGGGTATTTTTCGTCCGGTAACGTTGGTCGTATCCAACGATGTTCGCGTAGAACCTTTTGGCGTTCATGCATGGAATCCCGCGCCCGTTTTTCAGGGAAAAGATACTCTTTTTACTTTCAATGTTCATACCGAAGTGAAAAATTACGGCGGAAACAAGCGGCAGTTGGAAATCATTCAAAAATTAACGGATAAAGACGGCCGGCAAATCGAACGCATCACCGATACCCTTCTGTTGAATCCCTATGAAGTGCGGAAAGTTCAACAGCAAAGTCAAGCCCTCGCCAATCCGCACCTGTGGAATACGGAAAACCCCTATCTCTACAAATTGATTACCCTAATCAAAGAAAACGGCCAAGTGATCGATCAGGAAATCACGCCTTACGGATTTCGCTGGATTTCTTGGCCGCTATCGCGGAACGACGGCGATTACCGCTTCTATCTCAATGGGAAACCGGTCTTCATCAACGGGGTTTGCGAATACGAACATCTGTTGGGCAACAGTCATGCATTCACCGAAGAGCAAATCCTTTCGCGCGTGAATCAGATAAAAGCAGCCGGATTCAATGCTTTCCGCGATGCCCACCAGCCGCACAATTTACTTTACCAGCAACAATGGGATCAATCGGGTATCTTGTTCTGGACGCAATTTTCGGCGCACATCTGGTACGATACGCCCGAATTTCGTACCCAATTCAAAAACAATCTGCGGGAATGGGTGAAAGAACGCCGCTCCTGCCCCTCGGTCGTTCTTTGGGGATTACAGAACGAAAGCGTGTTGCCCGAAGCATTTGCCGGCGAATGTACGGAAATCATCCGCGAGATGGATCCGACTTCCCCTGCGCAACGGTTAGTTACTACCTGCAACGGCGGAACAGGAACCGATTGGAATGTCGTTCAAAACTGGTCGGGCACCTACGGCGGCCATCCGGCCAACTATGCCGACGAACTCAGCCGCCCGGAACAATTACTGAACGGCGAATACGGCGCATGGCGCAGCATCGGACTACATGCCGATACCGCCGACGGAAAAATAGCCGGCGCTCATACGGAAACTTACATGTGTAACCTTCTGGAACAAAAAATCCGATTGGCCGAACAGGCCAAAGACAGCGTTTGCGGCCAATTCCTGTGGATTTATTCCTCGCACGATAATCCCGGACGGATACAAAACGAAGAAGGCGTCCGCGATATCGACCGCATCGGGCCTTTCAATTACAAAGGGTTGATCTCTCCCTGGGAAGAACCGCTGGACGCTTATTATTTGTATCGCGCCAACTATGCGTCTGCTCAAGCTTCGCCGATGGTTTATCTGGTTTCTCATACTTGGAACAATCGCTGGACGGAAGCCGGCCTGAAAGACCGGATTGTCGTTTATTCCAATTGCGAGGAGGTTGAATTGTTCAACGACGTAAATTCTGTTTCGTTGGGCAAACGGAGTTGGAACGGAGTTGGAACGCACTTCCAATGGGACAGGGTCGATATTCGCTATAATGTTCTTTATGCCGTCGGTTATGTCAACGGCAAAGCGGTGGCGGAAGATTATATTGTTTTGGAGCGCTTGCCCCAATCGCCGAATTTCAACCGGCTGTACAAGGATGTTTCCAACGTAACCGCTCCTGCGAAAGGGTATCATTACATTTACCGCCTCAACTGTGGCGGCGAGAATTATACGGATGAAAACGGAAATACTTGGTTCTCCGATAACAAAAAACAAGCAGGTAATTACTACGGTTCCCTTTCTTGGACAGACAAATATGACTATTTCCCCGCTTTTCTGGCGTCTCAACGGGAAACACAGGATCCTATTGACGGAACCAGCGATTGGAAACTGTTCCAAACATTCCGTTACGGACGCGACCAGCTGAAATTCCAATTTCCATTGCCCGACGGCGAATATTTAGTGGACTTGTATTTCATCGAACCTTGGTGGGGAACGGGTGGCGGTATCGATTGCGAAGGTTTCCGCATTTTCGACGTAGCCGTTTCCGGCGATACGGTACTGAACAATTTGGATATCTGGAAAGAAGCCGGCCACGACCACTTGCTGAAGAAAACCATCAAAGGCTTTGCCCGAAACGGATTATTGGAAGTGTCTTTCCCGAAGGTAACCGCCGGACAGGCAATTATTTCCGCAATTGCCGTCGCTTCGGAAAAAGCAGGTATCGCGGCAGCGGCTCCATCGCCGGTTTTTGTTCCGCAAACGAATGTGCCGGAAGAACCGGAGGAGCGACCGGCGATCGCCTATACAAATGCTTTCCTCGGGGATAGCGCCGTTTCATGGGAAATCGCACCGGGATTAGCCGGAACTTATGCTTTGCGTTTCAAATACAAGAATCTCCGTCAAATACCGGTGAACGCCCGTATTAAAATTCTTTCGTCCGACAACCGGGTGATGCGTGAAGATACGATTCAGTTTCCGCCCACGCCCGATAAATGGCGGATTCTCAATACCACTACGGGGGCGTATATCAATGCGGGACGTTATACGGTAATTCTTGAGCATGAACTTATAAAGGACTTAAATTTCGATCATCTGGAAATGCAATGAGGCAAATACTATACATCTTATTGGGGAGTTGTTCATTTCTTCCGGCTTTTGCACAATACAACAAGCCCGATTGGGAAAACCAGTCGGTACTCGAAATCAACCGGGAAGCCGCTCGCGCCACCTTTATTCCTTTTTCCGGTACGGAACAGGCGCTGACCGGCATCCGGGAAAATTCGCCCTACTTTTTGTCCTTAAACGGAAACTGGAAATTTCACTGGGTGTCCCGTCCGGAAGAACGTCCCGTGGATTTCTATCGAACGGACTTTGAGGATGCTTTCTGGAAAACGATTCCGGTTCCTTCCAATTGGGAAATGCAAGGCTACGGTACGCCTATCTATGTCAGTGCAGGTTATCCGTTCCGCATCGATCCGCCCCGGGTAACTTCCGAACCGGCCGCCGGCTATACGTCTTTCCTCGAGCGAAATCCGGTAGGATCTTACCGTTATACTTTTGAACTGCCTGCATCGTGGGAAAATCGTCGGGTATTTATCCATTTTGCCGGAGTGCAAAGCGCTTTTTATCTTTGGATAAACGGAGAAAAAGTGGGATACAGTCAAGGAAGTATGGAACCGTCCGAATTTGACATTACGGCATACATACGGAAAGGTGAAAATCAATTAGCAGCAGAAGTTTACCGTTGGTGCGACGGTAGCTATCTCGAAGACCAAGACATGTGGCGCACCAGCGGCATCCACCGCGAAGTTTTCCTGTACTCCACGGCCGATGCGCGGATTTCCGATTTTGCGGTGCGAACGTTCTGGGACGAAGATTATGTGAACGCCCAGTTGCAAATCGACGTAGAATTAAAATCTTACCGGGAAGATAATCGGGCGGGCTGGCAAATTGAAGCGCAGTTATACGACGCCCGAAACCTGCCGGTCTTCGACAAGGTATTGACGCAAGAGGCATTGCCCGTATTCAACTCCGGTTATAAAGCCGCTGTTCTGAACGACCGCACGCCCCAACGGGGTATGCCCAAATTTGCATGGCTCCAAACGCAAGTGAAAAATCCGCTGAAATGGACGGCCGAAACGCCTCATTTATACACGCTTGTATTGACGCTGAAAGACAACCGAAATCATATTATCGAAAGCGTGAGCGGCAATGTGGGCTTCCGAAGCGTTGAAATCAAAAACGGCCAACTTTTCATCAACGGTCAACCGGTACGCTTGCGGGGAGTGAACCGGCACGAACATGATCCCGCTACCGGACGAAGTATTTCCTACGAACGGATGGTGCAGGATATTCTCCTGATGAAGCAAGCCAACATCAACGCCGTACGCACATCTCACTATCCGAACCATACGCAATGGTATGATTTATGCGACCAATACGGGCTTTACGTCATGGACGAAGCCGATATCGAAGAACATGGATTACGCGGTAAATTGGCCAGCGATCCCTCGTGGAACGCCGCTTTTTTAGACCGGGCAATCCGAATGGCGGAACGGGATAAAAACCATCCCTCCATCATTGCTTGGTCGATGGGAAACGAATCGGGCTACGGACCGAATTTCGCCGCCATATCCGCTTGGCTCAAAACGTTCGATCCGACACGCTTTATTCACTACGAAGGCGCTCAAGATTCGCCCAACGATCCTGAATTTGTAGATGTTATCAGCCGTTTTTATCCGCGCACGCAGGACGAATACCTGAACCCGAATATTCCCGAAGGGGAAGACCGGGAAAGAGCCGAAAACGCCCGCTGGGAACGGCTGCTGAGCATTGCCGAAAACCCGTCGGATCATCGGCCGGTACTGACTTCCGAATACGCTCACGCCATGGGCAACGCCATCGGCAATTTGAAAGAATATTGGGACGAAATCTATTCCCACCCGCGGATGTTGGGCGGTTTCATCTGGGACTGGGTGGATCAGGGTTTATACAAAACTACGCCGGAGGGCGTTCGCTACTTCGCCTACGGCGGTGATTTCGGCGACAAACCCAATCTCAAAGCTTTCTGTTTTAACGGAATTGTTTTTGCCGACCGGCAAACAACGCCTAAATATTACGAAGTCAAGAAAATTTACCAGCCGGTCGAGATTGAGCCGGTCGATTTGAATGGTTATGAGGTGAAAATCCGGATCGCTAATCGGAATCATTTTCAAAATCTAAATGAATACGAAGCGCGATGGACTTTAGTCAGCGAGGGTAAACGCTTACAACAAGGACTGCTTCCCGCAGTGAATATTCCCGCCGGCGAACAAAAAGAAATTGCTTTTTGCCTGAATCAATTCGGTGTGAATCCGAACGCCGATTATGGCTTGCGAATCGGTTTTTATCTGAAAGAAAAACAACTTTGGGCCGATAAAGGCCACGAAATAGCTTTTGAACAACTGCAAATGAATTTCGGCCATTATCGCCCACCGGTGGCAGAATCGTCCGTGGCTTTCAAGCAGATAAAGAAAAGTGAAGATAGCGTTACGTTAACGGGCAAACACTTTTCGATGATTTATGACCCTCATCAAGGGAGCCTCGTTTCCTTACAATACAACGGCAAAGAGCATCTGCTTTCCGCCCCCGTCTTTCAAGGTTACCGCGCTCCGACCGACAATGACACCGGTTTCGGTCATTGGTTAGCCCAAGACTGGAAAGAACAGGGATGGGATTGTTCCGTCCGCGAAGTAATTTCCTCGGAAATCATCGAAGAAAATGAAAGGAAGCTAACAATAAGAACTGTTTCCGAAAACCGGGCGAAGAACGGAAAAATCATTCACGAATGTATCTGGACTATCTCCGGCGACGGCAGCATTGAAATGGACAATCGCTTTACACCTCAGGGCGACTTGCCCGAATTACCGCGCTTGGGCGTTGTAATGGCTTTATCGGGCGATTTGGAGCAAATACAATGGTATGGACACGGGCCTTACGAAAACTATGCCGACCGGAAAAATGCCTGTCCGGAAGGTATTTATCAAAGTACGGTTGCGGAACAATACATTCCCTATCCGCATCCGCAGGAAACAGGAAACAAGGAAGGTATCCGCTGGTTGAAACTCAGCGATAAACAAGGCCAAGGATTGTCTTTCATTTGCCTTTCGGAACAAATGTCGGGTTCAGCCCTGCATTTTACCGCCGGCGATTTGGATGCAGCTACACACGCCTATCAACTTCGCCCGCGCAAGGAGGTCATTCTCTCATTGGATGCGGTTATGCTGGGCTTGGGCAACAGCAGTTGCGGCCCCGGCGTTTTGAAAAAATACGCGGTCGAGAAAAGACCCTATTCGTTAAAATTCAGGATAGCGCCCCTTAAATAACAGATAATATGAAACAAAAAATGACAAATAAACCGTTGCCTGTCGAGATTGTATTTCATCCGTCGTGGTGGTACAAACATACGGGAATCACTTTCGACGAAGATTTTTTCTATCATCCGCTCAAGCGGGTGGAATCCGAACGACGAATGGAAAAAGAACTGTATGAACGTTTCGGGGAATTTGGAGTCGGCGAAGATCGCAATCAAGATTTGCCTGTTATCGGAGCGGTTCACAACGCGGCGGGTTACATTCTGTCCGAAATGCTCGGATGCGAAATCCGCTATGCAGCCGATCAGGCGCCGCAAGTGATCAGTCCCAAAAGGGACGATTTCGACGTGGATGTCAAAGGCGCAATGAATACCCCGCCCATGAAACGTTTGTATCAATTGATCGACGAACTGAAAATGCGTTACGGCTATGTTTGCGGCGATATCAACTGGCAAGGCGTACTCAATGTAGCCCTCGATTTACGGGGCGACGGCATGTTAACGGACATGATGCTCCGGGCCGAAGAATCCTGTACCTATTTTCGGGACATCGCGGCCGTTATCGAGTCATTCGTCCGGTTCATTCATGCGCAAACGGGCACGACTTCCATCTCGGTCAACCGGATCGTAAAACACCTGAATCCGGCCATATTTCTTCATTCCGAATGTACCCATACTATGATTTCGGAAGATTTATACGCATCGTTTTTAGCGCCGGTCGATCTGCAATGGAGTCAAACCCTGCGTCCTTTCGGGATCCATTATTGCGGCCCGGATCCGCATCGCTATGCCGGCGCATTTGCCAAAATCCCCCATCTCGCATTTTTAGATTTAGGTTGGGGCGGTAATGTCAAGCTGCTGCGCGAACACTTGCCGGATACTTTCTTTTCCATCCGGTTGGATCCGGTAAGCATTCATCAAACGCCGAACGATCAGCTGGAAAGCATCATCCGTCAACGGATAAGCGATTCGGGCGACCCGATGCTCACAGGCGTCTGCTGTATCAATATGGACGGAGATACCGACGATGCAAAGATCCGAACCATTTACCAAACCATCGAAGCGATTCGCAAAGATTTATTATTCACTCAAAAAATAGAAAAAGTATGAAACGGATGTATATTGTGTTATGGGCGAGTTGGCTGGTTGCATCTCTGTATGCACAGACGACGGAAATCCAATACCTCTCCGGCAAAGGGTCGGACGATGCGGTACCTTGGGAATTTTTCTGCACCGACGGAAGAAACAGCGGACAATGGACGACTATTGCCGTTCCTTCGTGCTGGGAGTTACAGGGCTTTGGAACTTATCAGTACGGAATGCCGTTTTACGGCAAACCTCATCCGCCGGGCATTGCCAACGAACAGGGAAAATATAAATACAAATTCAAACTTCCCAAGGCTTGGGAAGGACGGGTGATCCGGATTGTGTTCGACGGCGTAATGACCGACTGTACGGCAAGCATCAACGGAAGAACTTGTGTGAAACGGCATCAGGGCGCATTTTACCGCTTCAAAAGCGATATTACCGACCGGGTCTTTCTGGGCGACAAGGAAAATGTGCTGGAAGTTACGGTCAGCAAAGAGTCCGACAATCCGAGCGTCAACTTAGCCGAACGACGGGCGGATTATTGGAATTTCGGCGGTATTTTCCGGCCGGTATTCATCGAGGCTTTGCCGTCGCAATTCATCGACCGGACAGCCATCGACGCCCGGGCAGACGGTAGTTTCCTCGCCGATGTATTTCTGGGAACAGCTACCGCCAATCCCCTGAAAGTAAAAGTGGAATTTACGGACGCCGCCGGCAAACCGTTGGGAAAAGCGGCGGAATTTCCGGTAGCGACGGGTTCCGACAAAGTCCGGATACAAACCCAATTACCAAACATACAACACTGGACGGCCGAAACGCCCCGCTTATACCAAGCCGTTTTTACCCTGACCGGCGGGGATAAACCGCTGCATACCCTTCAGGAACGGTTCGGCTTTCGCACCATCGAAGTGCGCGAAGGCGACGGTTTATACGTTAACGGACAACGGGTCAATATCCGCGGAGTTAATCGCCACAGTTTCCGTCCCGAAACCGGACGCACCTTAAACCGCACCGCCAATTACGACGATGTGAAACTGATGAAAGCGATGAATATGAATTCCGTTCGCCTGTCGCATTACCCGCCCGACCCTGATTTTCTCGATGCCTGCGACGAATTAGGCCTCTACGTGATGGACGAACTGGGCGGCTGGCACGGGAAATACGACACCCCGACAGGCACCCAATTAGTGCAGGAAATGATTGTGCGAGATGTCAATCATCCGTCCATCATCTGGTGGTCGAACGGAAACGAAGGCGGCCACAACCTCGAACTGGATCCGGTATTTGTCGCGTTCGATCCGCAAAAACGTCCGGTTCTGCATCCGCAAAAGAACTTCGGCGGATTTGAAACCATGCATTACCGCTCCTACGGCGAAAACTTAGAATATATGCGCAAACCGGAAATTTATTTGCCGACCGAATTTTTGCATGGCCTCTACGATGGCGGTCATGGCGCCGGATTGTGGGATTATTGGGAAATCATGCGGAACCATCCTCGCTGCATCGGCGGGTTCCTTTGGGTGTTGGCCGACGAAGGCGTTAAGCGCACCGACCAGAACGGACGGATTGATAATGTCGGTAATTACGGCGCCGACGGCATCGTGGGGCCTCATCACGAACGTGAAGGCAGTTTTTATACCATTAAGCAAATCTGGTCGCCGGTACAAATCACTACCACCGAATTGCCGGATGCGTTTAACGGAACTCTGACCGTAGAAAACCGTTACGATTTCACCCCGCTGAAAGACTGCCGGTTCTCTTGGACATTGAAACGTTTTGCCAATCAGCAGGAAAAGGTTATAAAAACCGGCGAAATACAGGGAGTGGATCTGGCTCCCCACGCTTCCGGCACATTAAAAATCAATCTTCCGACGGACTGGCAACAGGCGGATGCCCTGTATGTAGCGGCTTACGGCCCCTCCGGTGAACACCTCTGGACGTGGGACTGGACGTGGGAAAAATCCGCCGCCTTTTTCTCTTGGGACGGCAAGAAACCGTCTGTCCCCTCCGTGGTTGAAACCGGCGAAACCCTTTCCGTGTCAACGGGCGATGTTTCCCTGCTATTCAACAAGAAAACCGGTTTATTGGAAAAGGTTTTTAGAGGCAAACAACCGATTTCTTTCGGCAACGGCCCGCGCTTTATCGCCGCTCGCCGCGGCGACCGCTCCATGGACGTCTATTACAATCACGACGACAAGGAAGCCCGCAGCAAAGAACGGATTTATTACAACCTTGCCGGCGCCGACCGCTTGACGGCTTTCACCTACCAAACGTTGAACGACAGCGTCCTTGTCGAAGCTACCTATTTTGGCGATCAAACAAAAAGCCGCTGGGTCATTTCCGCCGACGGCCGTATTCGTCTGGATTACGAATACCAATACAACGGCGCCGTGGAATTGATGGGAATCACCTTTGATTATCCCGAAAATCAAGTTTTGTCGAAACGCTGGCTGGGCGAAGGACCGTACCGGGTATGGCAAAACCGCCTTCACGGAACGCAATTCGGAATTTGGGAAAACGAATACAACGACCCGGTGCCGGGCGAAACATTTACTTATCCCGAATTTAAAGGCTATTTCGCCGGATGGAAATGGGTTTCTTTCCAAACAACGGAAGGGGAAATTACGTTGAGCAACGGAACCGAAAACACTTACCTCGGCGTTTTCACCCCCCGCGACGGTCGGGATGCCTTGCTTTATACCTTGCCCGAAAGCGGCATCGCCCTGTTAAAGGTGATACCGGCCGTCCGGAACAAAGTCAATGCTACCGATTTAATCGGGCCATCTTCGCAAGCGCAATGGGTTTATGGACTACAAAAGGGAAGCGTTTATTTTCAATTCTAAAAATCAATGAAAATGAACAAAACAATCTTCCTCTTTGTTGTATGCCTTGGATGTATCCATTCCATTCAGGCGCAAAATAACAAGAGCTTGGTTAACACCTCGCAAAGCCCTTACGCCAAGCTGATGAATACGGAATTGGATGCTGTCCGCTGGACAGAAGGTTTTTGGGCGGAGCGGTTCGCTGTATGCAAAAACACCATGTCGATCGAATTATTCAAAACGTATTTGGACGAACATATTTCCCATGCATTCAAAAACTTTGAAATTGCCGCCGGCCACGACGAGGGTTCCCATTCGGGGCCGCCTTTCCACGACGGCGATTTTTACAAGGCTTTTGAATCGCTGGCCAGCCTGTATGCGGTTACCAAAGACAAAAACTTAGACCGGTGGATGGACGAAATCATTCCCATAATCGCCCAATCGCAACGGGCAGACGGCTATATTCACACACCGGTGATGATTGAAGCACGCACAAACGCCGGTCAGGCACACGCTTTCGACGATCGGCTGAATTTTGAAACCTACAATATGGGGCATCTGATGACGGCCGCTTGCATCCATTACCGCGCTACCGGAAAACGCTCGCTGCTCGACGTAGCCGTCAAAGCCGCCGATTATCTTTACGCATTCTATCAAAGAGCTTCTCCCGAACTGGCGCGGAATGCAATATGCCCGTCGCATTACATGGGCGTGGTGGAAATGTACCGCACCACCCGCGACCCTAAATACCTCGAATTGTCTAAAAGCCTGATGGATATTCGCGGCCTGATGGAAAACGGTACGGACGACAATCAAGACCGCATCCCTTTCCGTCAGCAGACGAAAGCGATGGGGCATGCCGTTCGAGCCAATTACCTCTATGCCGGCGCGGCCGACGTCTATGCCGAAACCGGCGACACGTCGCTGCTGCGTCCGCTGAACCTGATCTGGGACAATATGACCCAAACGAAAATGTACATTACCGGCGCGTGCGGCGCTCTGTACGACGGCGTTTCGCCGGATGGAATTTCGTATCATCCGCCCGAAATACAAAAAGTACATCAAGCCTACGGCCGGGATTTCCAACTGCCCAACCAAACGGCTCATAACGAAACCTGCGCCAATATCGGCAATCTGTTGTGGAACTGGCGGATGTTTCTCCTCACCGGCGAAGCCAAATACGTCGATATTGTAGAATTGACTTTATACAACAGCATTTTGTCGGGAGTCAGTTTGGACGGCAAGGATTTTTGTTACACGAATCCGCTCCGCGTTTCCGGCGATTTTCCCTACCAACTGCGATGGGCAGGCGGACGTATTCCCTACATTGCGCTTTCCAACTGTTGCCCGCCGAATACGGTGCGTACCCTTTCCGAAGTGCAGAACTACGCCTACAGCCTGTCGAAAGAAGGACTTTGGGTGAATCTGTACGGAGGCAATGAACTGAATACCGCTTGGGAAAGCGGCGGAAAAATCGGACTGAAGCAGACTTCCGATTATCCTTGGGAAGAAACGGTGCAATTATCGTTTACACAAACGCCGGGAACAACGTTCTCCGTATTCTTACGCATACCGGGATGGTGCGAAAATGCAAGTCTTACGGTCAACGGCCAACCGGAATCGTCCCCTCTGGTAGCCGGAACTTACGCCGAAATCAACCGGAAATGGAAATCGGGCGATCTACTGGAACTGCACATACCGATGAAAGCCAAGCTCATGGAAGCTAATCCTTTAGTCGAAGAAGTCCGAAATCAGGTGGCCGTCAAACGCGGCCCGGTTGTTTACTGTCTGGAAAGTCCGGATGTATCCGGAGTCGGCATTTTCAATGTATCGCTGCCCGCCGATATTCGTTTAACTCCCCTGGAAATCACCATCGGAACCAGCCGTATCATCGCGCTGGAAGGCATTGCCCAAACAACCGGAAATACCGATTGGAAAAATGTTTTGTACAAAGAAATAAGTCCTGTCCATCAATCCGTTCCCCTGCGTTTAATTCCCTATTATGCTTGGGGCAACCGAGGGAAATCGGAAATGACGGTCTGGCTCAACGTTATAAAATCAACAACTGATCACCGGCCATGAAAACGAATGTTGCATCTTACCGGGCGCCTTTTACAAGCCCTTGTGCGAACCGTATAACAAAATCGCTTTTCCTGTTCTTCTTGCTAACAAGCAGTTTCGCAGTGCAATTGCAGGCGCAGGAATTACAACAACGCTGGTGGTCGCCCCCCGAAGAAGCCCGTCCTTGGGTATTTTGGTACTGGATGCAAGGCGCGGTTTCCCCAGCAGGCATCACGGCCGATCTGGAAGCGATGAAAGCCGCCGGCTTAGGCGGCGCTTACCTGATGCCTATCAAAGGCGTACCGAAAAAACCATGGATTGAGCCGATAGTCGAACAATTAAGTCCCCTGTGGTGGGAAATGGTTGATTTTGCCTTCCGGGAAGCCGACCGGCTCGGCCTGAAAATCGGATTCCACGTTTGCGACGGCTTTGCTTTGGCGGGCGGCCCTTGGATTACGCCCGAACGGTCCATGCAAAAAGTAGTTTGGAGCCAAACGACAATACAGGGCGAGAAACCAATCACGGTTCAACTGCCTCAACCGAAAAGTTATCCGGGTTATTACGAAGACATTGCCGTTTTCGCCTATCCCTCTTTGCCCGGCGAAGGCGCTGCCGCCGACAACAACCCTCCGACAATAACCACAAACGCGCCGAATAGCGACGCCCGGTTTTTGGCCAATGCCAACGCCGGCGAAACGTTCCGTAGCGATCGTCCTTGCTGGATACAATTTTCCTACGACGAACCTTTTACCTGTCGTTCGCTGCAAATCCAACCGGCCGCAAGGAACCTGCAATCGCAACGACTGATTGTGGAAACCGGTAATGACGGCATACATTTCACCCGGCACACCCGGTTGGAACCCCCTCGGCAAGGCTGGCAAAACGACGAATTTCCGCTCACTTACAGTATTCCACCGGTTACCGCCCGCTATTTCCGGTTGTTGTACGACCCGGAAGGCATCGAACCCGGCGCGGAAGATCTGGATGCCGCCAAATGGAAACAGTCGTTGCGAATCCGTTCCATCCGGCTGTCTTCCGAAGCGCGTATTCATCAATACGAAGGTAAAAACGGCTCCATCTGGCGCGTGAGTCCCCGCACCACTTCGGAACAACTCCCGGAATCGTTGTGCATCGATCCTCAACGGCTGATCGACCTTTCTCAATGGGTAGATGCCTCCGGCGTGTTGCGCTGGAAAGCGCCGGCCGGGCACTGGACGATTCTGCGCATGGGACACACCTCCACCGGATTGACCAATGCCACCGGCGGCAAAGGCTCCGGTTTGGAATGTGATAAATTCAATCCGGAAGCGATCCGCCTGCAATTCAATTCATGGTTTGGGAAAGCCGTAGAAACCGCCGGAGAAGACTTAGCTGCACGTGTCCTGAAAATTTTCCATGTCGATAGCTGGGAATGTAGCAGTCAAAATTGGTCGCCTGTTTTCCGTTCGGAATTTCAAAAGCGGCGCGGCTACGATATTTACAATTACCTGCCGGTGATGGCGGGGATTCCCATCGGCAATGCCGAAACCTCCGAAAACATCTTGTACGATGTGCGCCAAACCATTGCAGAATTGATAACGGAGGTGTTTTACCAAACGCTGCAAGAAGAAGCCCATGCGAAAGGCTGCGTCTTCAGCGCCGAATCCGTAGCGCCGACCATGTCCGGCGACGGTATGTTGCATTATCAAAACACCGATATTCCTATGAGCGAGTTTTGGCTGCAAAGTCCTACGCACGATAAACCGAACGACCGGTTAGACGCTATTTCCGGCGCTCATATCTATGGGAAAAACATCATCCAAACCGAGGCTTTTACACAATTACGGAGTACTTTCACGGAACATCCGGAGATGTTGAAAACCCTTCAAGACCAGAATTACGCCTTGGGCATCAACAGACTGGTATATCATGTCTATGTCCTGAATCCTTGGGAAGACCGAAAACCGGGAATGACGCTCGATGGTATCGGACTTTATTTTCAGCGCGATCAGACGTGGTGGAAACAGGTGGGCGCTTGGGTGGATTACGCTCGCCGTTGCCAAACCCTGCTGCAAGCCGGCCGGCCGGTAGTGGATTTAGCGGTATTTACCGGAGATGAACTTCCTCGTCGCGCGCTCACACCCGATCGCTTGCTTCCGTTTATCCCCGGCATTTTCGGCGCCGAGAAAACGGAACGGGAGAAACTCCGGTTAGCCAATGCGGGCGTTCCGACCCGGCAAATGCCGGCCGGCGTATCGTATTCCGCGAATATGTTTACCGCCGAAGATTGGATCAATCCTTTGCGGGGATATGCTTACGACAGCTTTCATCCCGATGCACTGGCGCAAGCGAAACCGGTAAACGGAGTCATCACGCTGCCGTCCGGTATGACGTATCAAGCGTTGCTGGTTCCCGGAAAACATCCGATGCAACCCAATCCCGAATCCATGACCCAAGCGACCACCGGCCGCTTGGCGCAACTGGAAAAACAAGGCGCAACCGTCATCCGGCAGCCTTACACCCACGAAACGTTTGATTCGCTCGGTATTGAACGTGATTTTATCGTTACGGAAAATACGCCGGATTATGCGTCCCGCATCGCCTATACCCACCGCCGGGAAGCCGATACGGACATCTATTTTGTATCCAATCAGGAAAACCGGCGCCGGGAATTAACTGTTTCGCTACGGGTCGGCGGGAAAATACCGGAATTGTGGTATCCGGTAACCGGCGATATTCGCCGGGCCAGCAACTGGAAAATCGAAAACGGCCGCACTACCCTTCCGCTCCGTTTGGACGCCGGCGAATCGGTTTTCATTGTTTTGCAGCAACCGGCTCAACAAGCGTCGGCAAACGACGGGAAGAATTGGTTGGAATATTCGGAAGTTCTGACAATTGCTTCGCCTTGGACCGTTCAATTCGACCCGCTTTCACGAGGCCCGGAACTACCCGTTACGTTTCCAACGCTTATCGAATGGAACGAGCATCCCGATGAATCCATCCGCTACTATTCCGGATCGGCAATCTATTCCACAGTTTTCGACTGGGACGATCCAAGAGGGGACAACCGGATTTTTCTCGAATTGGACAGTCTTTACAATGTCGCAACCGTAACCCTCAACGGAAAAGATTGCGGAACAATTTGGACAAAACCCTACCGCTTGAACATCGCTTCCGCCTTGAAACGGGGCAAAAATACCCTGAAAATCGAAGTCTCCAACACTTGGGCCAACCGGATCATGGGCGACGAGGATTTCAATGCAGAAAAAGACGCAAATAAAAGAATATGGACAAATGCCCCGTACCGATTGGCCGAAAAACGCTTAGTCGCATCGGGATTGTCGGGTAACGTAAAACTTGTCAATGCTGAATAATTATGTATAAAAAAGGGTTGATAACCGGATTTCTGATCTTTTCTTCGTTCGGCATAGCATTTGCCGAAGCCCAAAGCGAAGCTCCTTCCTCGCAAATAGCCGATTACAACGTGGTATGGAATACCCCCAGTCGCCATTCCGGCGAAAGCATGCCTTGCGGCGGCGGCGATATCGGCCTGAACGTTTGGGTAGAAAACGGCGATATTCTGTTTTACATCGCCCGTAGCGGAACTTTTGACGAAAACAATACTTTACTCAAACTGGGACGCATCCGGATCCGATTGTCGCCCAATCCGCTCGAAGGCGCTTATTTCCGGCAAGAACTGCAATTGGAAGAAGGCTGCGTAACAATTTCCGGTAAAAAAGACGGCATAACGACCGATATACGCATTTGGGCGGATGTTTTCCATCCCGTAATTCATGTAGAAGCGTCCAACAATGTTCCGTTGCAAGCAACCATTGCTTACGAAAATTGGCGGTACGAAGACCGCTTGCTGCAAAAAAACGAAAGTCATCAAAATTCCTACAAATGGGCGCCTCCCGAAGGTTTGCAGATGAAGAAAGATCAGATCCGCTTCGACGAAAACCGCATTGTGTTCTATCACCGGAACGAAGACGAAACGATTTTCGACGTTACCGTTCGCCAGCAAGGGTTGGACAGCGTCAAATCGCAATTATTTAATCCGTTAAAACACTTGATTTTCGGAGGGATCATCGAGGCGAAAGGTTTCCGTCCGGCAGGCGTCGCCACGGGGAAATATAACCATACCGATTACCACGCATGGCAACTGACCGGCAAGCAACCGCTGAAAAAATGGGAACTGAAAATACAGTTACACACCGCCCAAACTACCGACGTGGCCGCTTGGGAAAACACCGTAAAAAAGGCGCCTGCAAGCGATAAAAAGAAAAACCTCGACTGGTGGAAAAACTTTTGGAACCGCAGTTTTATCCATATTCATACCGGCGACAGCGTTGGATATGAAATCAGCCGGAATTATCAACTCTTTCGTTATCAATTAGCTTGTAACGCATCGGGCGATTATCCGACCAAGTTTAACGGCGGATTATTTACCTTCGATCCGGTATCTGTCGATAGCGCTCGCCGGTTCACACCCGATTACCGGGCATGGGGCGGAGGAACGCATACGGCGCAAAATCAACGCTTGGTCTATTTCCCGATGTTGAAATCCGGCGATTTCGATATGATGACTCCGCAATTCAATTTTTATCAAAGAATCTTGCCGAATGCCGAACTTCGCAGCCGCATTTACTGGAATCATTCCGGCGCTTGCTTTACCGAACAAATAGAAAATTTCGGCCTTCCCAATCCCAGCGAATATGCGTGGAAACGTCCTGCCGACTTTGATCCGGGCATGGAATACAATGCATGGCTGGAATATCAATGGGATACGGTGTTGGAATTTTGCTTTCTGGCTTTGGAAAAAGAACGATATACGGGAGCCGATATTTCCGCTTGTCTGCCTTGGATAGAAAGTTCTCTGCGTTTCTTCGACGAACATTACCGGTATTTGGCGAACCGGCGCGGCATAAAAGCATTGGACAACAACGGCAAGCTCGTCCTTTATCCCGGATCCGCTTGCGAAACCTACAAAATGGCCTACAACGCCACTTCTACGATTGCCGCTTTGCATACCGTCGCTACCCGCCTGCTGGAATTGCCCGAAAACTATTTAGATTCAACGCAAAGGACGTATTATCAACAATTTTTGAATCGTTTGCCCGAAATACGAACCCGCGAAATCGACGGACAGACGACCCTTGCTCCGGCTTGGTTGTGGGAACGCCTCAACAATACCGAAAGTCCGCAACTGTATCCGGTCTTCCCCTGGGGAATGTACGGTCTGAATAAACCTGGATTAGATATCGCCGTAAACACGTATTGTTACGATCCGGAAGTAGTGAAATTCCGCGGGTTTGTCGGCTGGAAACAAGACGCTATTTGGGCGGCACGATTGGGTTTAACGGAAGAAGCCCAAAAATTAGTCGTACGGAAATTCCGCTCTTCGGAACAAAAATTCCCGACTTTCTGGGGTCCCGGATACGATTGGACGCCCGATCACAACTGGGGAGGAAGCGCCATGATCGCCCTGCAGGAAATGCTGTTGCAAACCGACGGCGACAACGCCCTGCTGCTTCCGTCTTGGCCGGCCGATTGGGATGTGCATTTCAAATTGCACGCGCCTTATGCTACCGTTATCGAATGTAAATACACAAAAGGAAAAATAGAACATCTAAACATAAACAACAACAAATTAAATACTATCGTATGGAATATGGAGAATTAGGGAAAACGGGAATGAAAGTATCCGCCTTGAGTTTCGGGGCTTCTTCCTTAGGAGGCGTTTTCCACTCTTTAAAGGAGGAGGACGGAATAACGGCTGTTCACACAGCCGTAGATAACGGTATTAATTTTATCGACGTATCTCCTTATTACGGGCATCTGAAAGCTGAAATCGTTTTGGGTAAAGCTCTAAAAACGATCGACCGCTCGCGCTACTACTTATCCACGAAAGTGGGACGGTACGGCATCGACGGCGAAAATCACTGGGATTATTCTGCCCGGAAAGTCAAAGAAAGCGTATTTGAAAGCATGGAACGCCTCAACGTCGATTACATTGATTTGTTTAATGTACACGACATCGAATTTGCCGACCTCGAACAAGTTTGCCGGGAAACTTTGCCCGCTATGGTCGAACTCCGCGAACAAGGCATTATCGGGCATATAGGGCTTACCAATCTGACGTTAAAGCATTTCAAGTACGTCATCGACCATGTTCCCGCCGGAACGGTAGAGAGCGTTTTGTCGTTCTGTCATTATTGTCTGAACGACGACGCTTTATTGGATTATCTGGATTATTTTGAACAGAAAAATGTCGGAGTCATCAACGCCTCTCCCTTCTCCATGGGTTTATTGACCGAACGGGGCGCACCCGATTGGCATCCGGCGCCGAAGCCTGTTAGGGACTTATGCAAAAAAGCGGCGGAGTATTGCAAATCGCAAGGAAAATCTATCGAGCAATTGGCCATTCGCTATTCCGCTGATAACCAACGGATAGCCACCACGCTGTTCAGCACTACCCGTCCCGAAAGCGTAC